>JAYTVM010000570.1:0-9926 GCA_043743995.1 Pirellula sp.
CGAAGGCCAAAGTGTCACCCCCGCTTGGACCACTCCATGGTCTGCTGCAAACACGACCAGCTCTGCTGGTCGCACTATCGGATTCAACGATTGTTGGACGATGCAAAGACGTTCCGCTAGGACTTCCCATTGGCCCAGAGAACCTTGAGGCTTTACGAGTCGATCCAAGTGTGCACGGATCTCTTCAGTGGGAACCATAGACTTCTTTCACAATACTTCTCGAGGATGTTGATTCAGCGCCGTGGTGGATGCTGCCAGCATTCGAGCCGAGAAGTACCACCGTGGCGGATGCTGCCAGCATCCGAGCCGACGCTAGCAGCGTCGGCCACGATGCGGGAATCGTATTAACATAACAAATTTTCCTTGGCCAAAGCTCGAAAAGCTGCTGGCAAAAACCGGATTAAGTCGATAGCGAGCGTGCTTGGCGTCCCCAGTTCCTCATGTGCCAGATCTCCAGCCAGTCCATGAAGGTAGGCGCCCAATCGAGCTGCATCCATGCACGTCATTCCTTGACAAACCAAGGCGGCAATCATCCCGGTCAAACAATCGCCGCTGCCCCCCACCGCCATACTCGCATTTCCAGTCGAATTAACAAACGATTCCTTTCCGCTCGTTATAAGGGTTTGATTGCCTTTGAGCAGTACGATGCACTGGATTCGGGCTGCAATTTTGTTTGCAGATTCTATTTGGCCTGCTCTATCCTTGGCTGAGACGCCGCTTAGCCGCTCCCATTCTCCAGGATGTGGTGTCAGGATTCGCAGCGCATCGTTAGGACGCGTTTCCCGTCTACACATCTGCTTCCAAGTTTCAGATTCGCTTAAGGCATTTAGTCCGTCTGCGTCCAAGATCATTGGCCCTTTAAAATTCTCAAATAAATCTGTTACGATTTCGTTGGAAGCTTCGCTTTTCCCCAATCCAGGGCCGATTGCAACACAACTTGCTCGTTCGAGATGGCCAGAAAGTACGCTCTTGGCAACGGAGATCAGGCGTCCACTGGCATCGCACGGCAACGGCAATGTCATGTAGTTTGGGTCCAACGAAGCCACGATCGCGTGGCTGTTTTGAGGGACGGCAAGCGTTACCAAACCGGCTCCGGTTCGAAGACAAGCCATTCCAGCTATCGCGATCGCTCCGGTCATTCCGGTTGCCCCTCCGATCAATAACGCATGGCCGAACGTGCCCTTGTGCGCAGTAGGTTCACGCGGCTTAAGCATGGGTAGATCTTGTTGGGACATAGGAGTGGCTAGTTGCTAGTGGCTAGCTGGAGTCAAACGCAATACCGTGCAATGACGCCCAATTCGCAAAAATTTCGTTTAACCGTTAGCCGTAGGCGTACGTCACTGGTATCGAGTTCGCCTTCGGCTGACGGTTAAACAAATAATGGAACGGTATAGGGGTTAAACAATGGAGCTACGGTAGATTCCCGATTCTACGTCGAGACGCTCAATCGGGGCGTGGCAAAATCGGTTTGGCGACTACAATCTGTGAAAATCCATTTCCATCCGTCCCGCGTGAACACCTATTCGGAAAACCAAAATTCCATTATGCAAGTTTCGGACCTGACTATCCCTGATCCTGCGATTGTCCTCGACCTTCTCGAAGCGTTTCGAAGATCGAAAACCATGTTTGCCGCCGTTGAACTCGGTGTTTTTGATGTGCTCAAGACTCCAAAAGCGTTAGACGAATTGGCGATTGAGCTCCGTTGTGATCCCACCGCGTTAAGGACGCTTTTAGATAGCTGTATCGCCTTTGGCTTGCTATCGCGAACCGAAGATCGGTATGCCAACACGCCCGTCGCCGAATGCTATTTGACGCAAGATAGCCCACGTCGCATGACTGGATACATCCACTACTCGAACCGAGTCATGTGGAAGATGTGGGGCAACCTCGAGGATGCTGTCCGCGAAGGATCGAATCGATGGAAGCAAACGTTTGACTTCGATGGGCCAATCTTTTCGCACTTCTTTCGAACCGACGAATCCATGCAAGAATTCCTGATGGGCATGCATGGCTTTGGCATGATCACTTCACCACACGTGGTTAATGCTTTTGATCTAAGTCGCTTCAAAGTCATAGCTGACTTGGGCGGTGCAACTGGACACTTGGCAATTGCTGCGTGCCAACGCTATTCCCAATTACGAGGCATCGTATTCGACCTCCCTCACGCGTTGGAATTGGCAAATAGTATGGTAGCGAGGTCCGGCATAGCGACGCGAATCGAAGTACTCGGTGGTGACTTTTTTAACGATGATTTGCCAAAGGCCGATCTGTATGCCTTAGGCAGGATTGTCCACGACTGGAGCGAACCAAAGATCCAAATATTGCTGCGACGCATTTTCGAGGCCTTGCCCTCTGGTGGCGGGCTCTTGATTGGCGAAAAGATCCTTTGGGAGGACCGCGCCGGTCCTCGTTGGGCATTGATGCAGAGTCTCAACATGATTGTGTGCACAGAAGGACGTGAGCGAACCTTATCGGAATACGCAGTGCTCCTTCAAGACGCTGGCTTCCGTTCTGTCGATGGATTTCGGACGTCGGTTCCGTTGGATGCCATCCTGGCGATCAAGTCTTAGGGAAGCATCGTACGCAGCTACGTTAACCGAGACGCTGAGATATTATTCGAAAAACATTGCGCCGACTGTTAGGCGCGCGGCAGACCGAAATCTACCTGCCTGTGATTCGAATGGGAGTTCGAGGCTCCTGCCGAGCTTGGCATGGGTTCGGCAGGAGCCTCTCCCTCTCGGTAAAAAACACTTTGCCGCTCGCCTTAGGACGCCAAAACAAGGTTGGTGGGGGACACCCCGGACAAGCCTGGGCTGTTAAAAAACTGGTATTGTGGAGCATTTATAGTTACGCAACTTTTCATCCCGAAGGGATATCAGACAGTAGCCGGTGGTTGAGCGGAGCGACACCACCGGAAGACGTTTCGTACCGCGCGTATCGATCCTGAAGGGATCGCAGAATCTTTGACCCTATCAAAACCCTTTCATGGCCATTCGCATGTCGTTTCGTTCCTCCGGGGGTGCGCCGCTTCGCGGCGACCCCCGGCTACTCTCTGTAATACCTATCGGGATACCAAGCTGCTTGTTGAAATCCCTATCGGAATCGAAGAGGAAGTATTACCGCGTGAAATGGATACGCAAAAAATCGTGTCAACCCCGAATTTTTAACAGCTCAGGATACTGCCATCTGCCGATCGCCTTAACGAACCGATTGTACCAGCTCAAAACTCATTGGCGACACTGAGATCTCAATAGTCTAGAATGGAAATCCGCCCTCTCCCCTCAATCATGGGTCGAATATGAACATCGATGACGCAACGTACATCGCGACTAAACCCTCACTCGTGTCGCATTTTCCTCACGAAATGCCTTGCGGCATTCTCATGTTGTTCTTCCTCCTACTCCTTTGGGATGTCGGTTTGGCACAGGAAACTTCACCTGAGGACAGCCAATACGTTCGCGTCACCAATGAGCGAGCCGACAAGATTGTTGCTGGGTTAGAGCTCAAGGACTCAGACAAGGAACTTCGCGTTCGCAATCAGATCGCTAAATTCTATCGCGACTTGAAAGCCATCCATGGGAAACGCGACGCCGACTTGAAATCCGCAAACGCGTTGAACAAGGATGAGCCCAGGACTCGTGAGGCTGCGTTCGCCTATGTCCGTTCCGAATCCGAAGCAAAACAATTTCGACTTCACTATGCGTTCCTTGGCACATTGGGCTCAGAACTCTATGGCAATCAAATCGATCATGTCAAGAATGGACTTACCTACGACGTTGTCCCCAAGACCCTCCAACAGTACTTGAAGCTTCACCCGAAGTTGACACCTGAGCAACAGCGGACTATCCACCGACTTCTTTTGGAAGCGAGAGAGTACGCCATGGATTCCGGATCGTCGGATGAAAAGCATGCCATGTTCGGAAAATTCAAAGGGCGTATCAACAACTATCTTTCGGCGGAGGGTTACGATGCCAAGCAGGCAGAACGCGATCTCAAAGCGATGCAAGAAAAATAGCTCTGGAGCAGTGCCCAAAAACCTCTCCACTTAAGTAATTTATCGAATATGAAAAAAACGCAAATACGACCTTCCCTTCGTTGCTTTCTTTCCGTTCCGTTGAGCATCATAGCCTTTTTGTGTTCGATAACCTCGGTGCAAGCTCAAGGTTATCCCCGGATCCCTGCAGCGGTTCAAGAGGCGGCAAACCTACGTATGGCCGCTGCCGATAAACGCTCCGATCGCATCTTTGCACAAGCCCTTCCTACCATTCTTGATTGGGAGAAAAAAGGGAAGCCCTTCATCCCTTCTGCGGAAAAGCCCGAGGACCTTCCACAAGCCAAAATTGCTGCCTTCCCTGGAGACGAAGGGGGCGGCATGTACTCCTTTGGCGGACGCATGGGAAAGGTCCTCATCGTATCGAACCTCAAGGATGACGGGCCAGGTAGTTTTCGCGAGGCATGCGAAACGGCAGGTCCACGAACCATCGTCTTCAACGTCGCAGGAATCATCCAACTGAAAGACCGCATTCGCATTCGGGCTCCTTATGTCACCATTGCGGGTAGTACCGCTCCGGGGGACGGCGTCTGTATCGCTGGCAATACAGTCGAACTAGAAACGCACGATATCATCATTCGACATATGCGTTTCCGCCGTGGTGCGACCGATGCAACCGATCGTAACGACTCCTTCGGGGGCAACCCCATCGGAAACGTAATGATCGACCATGTTTCAGCCTCGTGGGGACTCGATGAAAACATGTCGATGTATCGCCACATGTTTCAGCCCACCGATGGCTCGAAAGAACAAAAGTTACCCACGGTCAATATCACCATCCAGAACTCCATTTTTTCGGAAGCGTTGAATACGTTCCACCACGCCTTCGGTTCGACCATCGGAGGTCTGAACAGTACCTTCCATCACAACCTGTGGGCCTGCAATACCGGTCGCAATCCTAGCGTTGGCATGTACGGCGATTTCACCTTCGTCAACAATGTCCTGTTCAACTACCGACATCGCACCATTGACGGCGGCGACCAACGCAGCTATTTCAATATCATCAATAACTATTTCAAACCAGGTCCAGGTACTCCCCCGTCGGCTATCGCCTATCGAATACTCAAACCGGAATCGGAACGCAGTAAAGTCGTCTTCGACAATTTTGGCAAAGCCTATGTAGCAGGCAACATCGTCGAGGGCCATCCACGCGTTTCGGCTGATAATTGGGATGGCGGTGTCCAACCCGATTCGAAAGCTCCCATCGAGGAAGTACTTCCAAAGATTCGAGTCAACGCACCGTTCCCGCACGCACCTCTAACAATGGATAGTCCGGAAGTTGCGTTCGAAAAGGTCCTTGCCAATGCAGGTGCGACCTTGCCCCATCGGGATGCCGTGGACCTGCGCATCATGCAAATGGTCCGTACTGGAATCGTTCCACCACTTGAAATCTCTTCGAAGTCTGCCGCGAAAGCAGTCGAGGTCGGCTATGCCCCCAATTGGGTTCAGGAGCTTGTCGATTCGGTTCCGAAAGGATTCATAACCGATCCGTCGGAAGTTGGCGGCTATCCGAATTACCAAGGTACTCCCCACATCGATAGCGATTCAGACGGGATGCCGGACGAATGGGAGAAGCAACATCGTCTTGATCCAAACAATCCGCAAGATGCAAATCACGATCCGAACGGTGATGGCTATACCAACATCGAAGAGTACATCAATAGTCCGCGGACGAAATAGTGGAAATGCAGAACGCCGACCTCTACTCAATGCGGTTTCCACACCATTCATGGATCTTTCCATCGTTTACCGTTCAGTATGAGTTTGGGCAGCGCTTTTCTTAAAACGGCCATTTGCTCGGATGTGAGTTTGCGCTCGTTAAGGCTCAGGTACTTGAGTTTGGGGCACGCCACGATACTGGCGATAGTTTCATTGCTGAGTGGAAAGGCCGGAAGGAATAAGTGAGTCAGGTGAGGACACAATCGGACCGCCTGCAGCCCTGTATCGGTGACACTCGACTTCTCAATATTCAAAAACGAGATTTGTGAAATGCCGGGTGTTCGCTCGGAAGCCAGTTGAATCAATTCCCGTAGGTCATCATCCGAAAAGCTTGCACGCGAAACATCACATGACACGCCGGTACCCTCGACGGTACTGATGTAAGCCATGCCACCATCGATGAGCTCCTCGAGTTTGGTTTTCAAGATTAGATTTGCCGCGTGTCCGCGTTGATTGACGCGAATTTCATTTCCGAGGACCGCAAAGAAGCAGGCTGCCAGGATCATCAATATCAAGCCGGTGCTGATACTGAGACGAAAACGCCATTCTCCGGTCAGAACTTGTTGACGCTGCAATTCCACCGCTAGGGTCAAGAAGACGACCGCTCCACATGACATTAAAAACAGCAATGGCAAATGGAAGCGGACACCTAGCACCAAAGAAAACAGAAGCATGGCCAAAGCGTTGACGCTTAAGACAGTCCCAACAAAAGCGGTGACACGTCCCCATCGAACGCACGGCTTGCCGCCTTGATTAATAACCCAAGTTAGGTGTGTCGGAGGGTCGCAGTTGCTGTTTTTGCTCATGCAATCAAGTTTACCAGAACCGAAGGAACAGGACTTTACCTGTGCCCATCCGTCAAGCAAACCATGCCAAAGATCCATATCCAGCTTCCCATGGCATCGTCTTCATTTTCCTTCGAGAGTGCCATCTACCAATGGTCACCTCCCGCATCATCTTGCCTGAGCCGACCGAGCGAATGGGGTCTTTTGGGAACAAGACCAAAAGGTAATGGCTGAAAATCGCAAGGCGAATGCCTTTTCGCAGTAGTACAGGTTGCCAGCCTGTTCCATAATGTCAAGATAGGTTGCCAGCCTACTTGATTCTTGCAATTGACCCTCTGGCAGCCTGCACTACGAGATCGAATCCTTATGAAATACATCTTTCCATTTCTAGTCGCGTTTGCACTTCTTTTTGGCGAGCTCTCTGCAGCGGAAAAGCCTGCAGCCGATAAGCCGAATATCGTCGTTATCCTCGTTGATGACATGGGATTCTCGGATCTGGGTTGCTACGGTTCCGAGATCCCTACGCCGAATCTAGATGCGTTGGCCAAGGGAGGGCTACGGTTCACGCAGTTCTATAACACAGGACGGTGCTGTCCCACGCGAGCTGCTCTGCTGACTGGGCTCTATTCGCATCAAACCGGCGTGGGTCACATGACCGACGATCAGGGCGAGCCTGGCTTTGAGGGCCGACTGAACGACAAATGCGCAACCTTCGGTGAGATGCTTAAGCCCGCAGGATACTTCACAGCCATGACGGGCAAATGGCACGTCGGGCAGAATCACGGCGTTACTCCATGGGGTCGTGGTTTTGATCGAAGTCTCAATGCAGCCGCGGGTGGCTTTTACTTGCCTGAGTCCCCTAAAGCAAAACTCTTCTTGAACGGCCAAGCCATTGAAAACGATGACTCGCGTTTGCCAAAGGACTGGTACTCCACCGATCTATGGACAACTTTTGGATTGAAGTTCATTGATGAGGCTCGCGCAGCCAAGAAGCCATTTTTTCTGTATCTAGCTCACAACGCACCGCACTTCCCACTCCAAGCACCTGCGGACGAGATTGCCAAGTTTCGTGGCAAGTACAAAGAGGGTTGGGATAAATTGCGAGTCAATCGGCATGCCAAGCAAATCGAAATAGGCATTGTTGATGCGTCGTGGAGCGCCGCTCCACGTCCAGAAGCAATCGCAGCCTGGGAGAGTCTCGATGCAGACCAGAAGGATCGATTTGACCACTTGATGGCCGTCTACGCTGCGACGGTTTCTCGAATGGACAAAGCCATTGGTGACTTAACAACCGGACTTCGGGAACGTGGGCAGGTCAAACCGGATCCCAACGAATCCAAGAAGAAAGGCAAGCGACAAGCTGCTGTTGTCCAATCAGCGGACAAACTGAATGTACTCTTTATTCTCAGCGATGACATGAGACCAGAGCTTGGTTGCTACGGTGCACCAGTTCAATCACCGAACATAGACAAACTGGCGTCGGTTTCGACTCGATTTGATCGTGCCTATTGTCAGTATCCGTTATGCAATCCATCGCGGACATCGCTCTTGACGGGACTCCATCCGACGCAGACCGGCGTTCTCGATAACCAAGGCGATTTCCGAAAGCTCATGCCGGATCGGGTTACGCTGCCACAAATGTTTAAAAATGCAGGTTACACGACGGTCCGACTTGGCAAGGTCTTCCACGGTGGCATTGATGATGTCGTATCGTGGAGTGAGGGGGCGGATACTGGACCGAAAAGAAACAACGCGAACAAGAACGCAAGTGACATTAACAAAAACCAAGCTCCGGCCAAAAGTGCGAGTTCGGCAGGAGCCATCGACGATGGCAAGCCGATGACCGAGGCCACAGGGGTCGTCACCGATCAGATGCGCAGTTCCGATCAGAGAATTCGCCTACCCGGCAACGGCGAATCCCACGGCGACTACCGTACGGTAGACGCTGCCATCGCTGCGATGGAACGGCTAAAGGACCAGCCGTTCTTTATCACTTGTGGATTCACGAAGCCTCATGCAGCACCGACGGCGGCAGCGCGATTTTACGATCTCTATCCAGCAGAAAAGCAAACTCTACCGACTGACTTTGCCGCTTATCCAACGCCTCCAAGGGGTTTCCCGGCGGCAGCCTTGACGAAGCAGAATACCGATTTGTTTTGGAATCGAGAAGCGACCGCAGTGGAGGCAAAGCTGATGCTGCAGTCGTATCGCGCTTCGGTCAGTTGGGTCGATTGGAATGTCGGTCGAGTGATGGAGCAACTGGATAAGCTCGGCCTGCGTGAGAAGACCATTGTTGTATTTTGGGGAGACCATGGATACCATCTCGGCGAGATGGGTAAGTGGTCCAAGCATGCCAGTCTCTTTGAAGTGGGAACGCGAGTTCCTATGATGATCTCGGTACCTGGCTCGAAGGGAAATGGAACAGTCGTTTCGAGTCCAGTACAAACGCTGGACCTCTATCCGACCTTGGCTGCGTTGTGCGGGTTAACGCCACCAACGGATCTTTCTGGTCATGATCTCAAACCCGTCTTAGGAGATCCATCGGCAACTTGGACGCATCCTGCGTTTTCGGTTGCCGGAAATGCCGCCAATCCACATCGTTCGGTTCGGGTCGATCGTTGGAGATACATCGAGTGGAGCGGTAAAGACGGAGGAGCGGCACTGATTGACGAAACCAATGATCCGCACGAGCAAACGAATCGTGTCGATGTCCCAGCACACGCTGAGACGCGAGATCGACTGAAGGCAATTTTGAAGACACTGCCGTAGGATAGACTACCGGCCTGTTTGAGTACTTCAATTTCAAGATCGCAGCCTGCACAACTTCATCCGCCTGCCACCGCGCCCCAAATGATAACGGCGCAGCGACTCATCCCCGGCGCTCGTGCTCCGCCTTCGCTGGTCCCCAATTTTCGAACGAGCTTTATAGTCGGAATCGTGATGATGTTTTGGGTGTCGAAGGCTCCTTCCTTCAAGAACGGGGTCCGAATGACGATTTCGAACCGAGATTGTTGAGTGCTCGTTGTATGGGGAACCAGTGTCGTTAACACACGATCATTTTCATCGTCGCTTGGAATGCTCAACACCACGCTGTGTCATTCTGCCAGCCAGATCGTAGTTGTAGCATGCCCATTGGCACCAATGCGCAACGGCTTGTATCCCGGTAGTTTGAAGCAAGCGTTGGCGGGCTTGGATGGCAAAGGTCTGTTCATGCGTCTTGATTGCCGATCCAAAACTGGAAATAGCGTTGAATGGGGCTATGACGTGCGGTCTCGAAGGCGCTTCTGCAATTGCGCCACCATCGCCGCTAATTCTTCGTTGGATTTAATGTTCAGGACGTCGTCCGACGAAACCGAAGTCCCGAGTAATCC
>JAYTVM010000571.1:0-38474 GCA_043743995.1 Pirellula sp.
GGGAACCTACTAACTGGATAGCCGTATGCGGGAAAACCGCCCGTACGGTTTGGAGGGAGGGGAGCCGGTCTACCCGGCTTCCCTACCCCTATCAATAAAGGCGACACTAATTCAAAACAGTCTACTTTCGGTGCAACGAATTGCTTCTCGCATGGCCATCACTTCTGCTGCGGCCGCTGATGCAGAGGAGGAGAGCTTGGTCAAATGCCCCATCTTGCGTCCTGGCCGAGCACTGCTTTTCCCATAGAGGTGGAGATAGGTTGCAGGGTTTTGAAGAGCCCTTTCGAAGTGGGGCGAACCGTCCCCCCAAACGTCGCCGAGCAAGTTGGCCATAGCGGCCGGTTGGATGAGCGACGTATCCCCTAGTGGTAGATTGCAAATCGCTCGTACTTGCTGTTCGAATTGGCTGGTGCGACAAGCTTCCATAGTCAAGTGCCCGGAGTTGTGGGTGCGTGGTGCGATTTCGTTGATCATGATCTCGCCACCATCACACACAAAGAACTCAACGCACAATACCCCCTCTAGCTGCAGTGAATCGGCCACCGACAATGCAATGGCTTCGGCGTTTGCGGCCACTGCGATCAACGAAGGATCGGCGGGACAAGTGGTTACGTCCAGAATGTGATTCGAGTGCGAGTTCGTAAACATAGGATAGACCGCCGTTGCACCGGTTGCTGTCCGGGCAACAATCACCGAAACCTCTGCGATGTACGGAATCCATTTCTCGGCGATCAAGGGTTCAGGGCCAAGCAGTTCGATCGCGTCTTTGGCTTCGGCTGCATTGGCGATTTTGCGTTGCCCTTTACCGTCATATCCCCAACTCACGGTTTTGAGAACGAGTGGCCATCCGAGTTCCAGCGAGGCTGGAGCGATGTCGTCGAAGGTGCGGATTTCATGAAAGGGTGTAACTGGAAAGCCCGCGCTGCTCAGTGTCCGTTTTTCATTGAGTCGGTGCTGGGCTACTGCTAGGACATGAACGCCGGGCCGAACCAACGTAATCTCGGCAGCTCGCGCCACCGCTTCGAGCGCTATGTTCTCAAACTCGAGCGTGATCACATCGACTCGTTCAGCGAACTGCCGCACAGCGTTGGGATCTAGGTAGTCGCCATGGATGGTCTCCTGTGCCACTTGGCCGGCTGGACATTCCAGTTCGTCGGTAAATACAACGACGCGATACCCGAGCTTTTGAGCGGCATGGGTGAACATCCGACCAAGCTGACCGCCGCCGAAAACCCCAAGCGTGGAACCTGGGACAATCATTCGAAATCTAGAATCCATAAAAACGTTTCGAGAGTGGCGTTGGCGGATAAATACGACGGAAGAATTGGGAAATCGCCAGGAGCGCGATCAAGTTAGATTTTGATTATCCAAGACGGATTGGGTCTGCTCAGCCATGAAGTCCTCCATTTTCTTGCGAATGGCTAAATCCCCAAGGGCCAGAATTCTCGCAGCCAACAAGCCCGCATTCTTAGCCCCAGCAGCTCCTATGGCTAGTGTCGCAACGGGAATTCCGCCTGGCATTTGAACGATGCTGAGCAACGAATCCAGCCCTTGAAGCGAACGACTTTGGACGGGAACCCCTAGAACGGGCAGGGACGTGCAGGCGGCTACCATGCCAGGCAAATGAGCTGCCCCGCCGGCTCCGGCAATGATCACCTGGAGTCCTCGCGATTGAGCCTTCGAAGCATATTCCAACATAAAATGCGGGGTTCGATGGGCCGATACAACCTTGGCCTCATAGGGAATTTCGAAGTCGGAGAGGATTTTGCAAGCTTCGTGCATGGTCTCCCAATCGGACTGGGAGCCCATGATGACCCCCACTAGAACCCTGGATTTCGTTGGCGTGTCTTCAGTCATTGGCCAAATGTCCGTTATTTCTGTGCGGCACGTTTGTCCCCACTGTGATCATGACGTTTTCGTGAATCATCGAAGTTCCTTGCTTTGTCTGAAAAGCATTCGCTTTGTTTCCTTTTCTGATCGAATTGTAACGGCATTTTTCGAATTGTTTAATCCGGACTTTGTATTCTGCACCAGATTGACAACGGATTGACCTTCCCTCTACACTTGAGCGTTCGGGAAAACAATTTTCGTTGCTTTTTAGGAGATGAATTTATGAAGAGTACGTTGCTCGCAGGTTTATTTGCATTCGTAGTAGCTTTTGCTGCTGTTACTATTGCCGCAGATACCAAAATTGATTTCGCGAAAATCAAGTGCGTGATTGCGGACAAAGCCCCTGTCGAAGACAAGTCGAGCGATTGGAAAGATGGCAAAGTTTACTTTTGCTGCGGCAATTGCCAGAAAAAATTTGACGGAGACAAGAAAGGCTTTGCAGCCAAAGCCAACCATCAACTGATCGCGACAAAGCAAGTTGAGCAGAAGGCTTGTCCATTCTCGGGTGGTGAATTGAACAAAGACGCATCTGTCGAGTTCAAGGGTGCAACCGTAGGATTCTGCTGTAACAACTGCAAAGGCAAAGCAGAAAAGATGTCCGATGACGACAAGTTGGTAAAACTTTTTGGCGAAGAAGCTTACGATAAGGCAAAATTTGCCAAAGCGGAAAAGAAGTAATTTACCTGAGTTGAAAAAAAATTAAGGCACTGCGGTCTCCGCCGTGCCTTTTTCATTGAGTTGGAGGGATTGTTTGTTTGGTACGCAACATAATGGTGAGTAAGGGCCTAGCGAAAAATGATGTCCCCTGTTACGACCTGGCAATCACTTTTCACTTGACCGAGGAATGTGATACAACCGGATCGAGCCACCGTCTACGATTGCGTCCGGAACCCTTTGCCGGAATTCTTCGAATTCAGAATGGCGAAAAAGTAAGGTTAAGCTGATTGCAATCCAATAGTTAGACTCTTCAATGGTCGGTTCGGTGGGCAAAGGATGCTTTTCCAGTATCGCCGTCCCGAAATAGTAGACCTTCAATCGTTCAATCTGACGTTCACGACAAGTGCGTTCGAGCTCAAAAACACCTTGTCCCCAATCCAAATCGCTATCCAAAACGATTCGTTCGGGCTGTCCCAACGCTAGTTCATTGAAATGCGATAGATAGTGAGGATGCCCAACAAATGAGTCAACAAGCAACCAAAGGACCAAAGCGCCCAATCCAAACTTAGCTAAAGCACTGCGAACCCGCCATCCGCTAATGAATCCGAACAATCGATGCATACCATCTGCTGCCAATACGGACAAGAAAGGGTAGATCGGAAGCAAATGCCTCACACCAATGTTGACGGATGAGGGTATTGTAGCTGCAAGTAGTGAAATAGAGATGATCATAGGCAACATAGGCCATTCAAACCACTCGCTTTTATGTTTTGCGATTCTCATCCAACAAGCGACACCGCTGACAAGGCAAAAAGCCAGCAAGGCCAAGGGACTTTTGATCGCAAGCACGGTCGGGAAGAATAAAGCAGAGCCTCCATCAGCGGCCATCCCGAAAAAATAGTCGCCATGTCCTGCTTCCAACTTGCTTTTAGCCCAGACGATGCCAGCGATGAATTCTGGAAAGGGGACGACGCATTTGTTAAGTCCATTCGAAAATCCATCAAACGCGTATTCCTTGATGCGAATCGATCCCAACGTTCCGGTCGTAAAACCGAAAATTGACCACACGACAACGAACGCCGCAACAAAATACAGAATCCCGTTTACTATCGGTCGAAATTTTGATTTCGAAAAACGAGATGGGTTAGGCGATAAACAAAGTAGCACCAACCAACAAACCGGTACGAAAAGCAAAGCACTGAGTTTAGCTACCAATGTCAATCCAGTCACAAGCCCAGCAACAACCCATCTCCCGTAAGTCGGTTTGCTCATCGCTCGCTCGAGGAACACAACTGTACAAAGGAGCATGGCAGTGATGGGCATATCTGTGGTCGCTACGCCACTGTGCCCGAGCACCGTAGGGCAAAGCGTGAAAAATACGACCGCCATCATCCCCACCCAACGCATATCGCGACTTGCGAGCCACTGGTAGAGCACGATACACGCGAGCCAAAAGAAGACCAAGTTGCCAATCCGAAACAACACGAGCGTATTCAGGTATTCTCCGTTTTCGTAGAGGACTGAATTTCCGTCAGCCAACTTACTACCCGTGTCGCTGTACTGGATCCCAAGCAATCGGGGCAGGAATGCGAATACGAGCGGCCCCAATGGTGGATGCTCTGAGTGGATGTATGCATGTCCAGTCTGCCAGTGCATTCCACGAAGCATGTGAAACGGCTCATCATAGACCTGCGACACGTGACGATATGTCGATACGATCCTTGCCGTTCCAATCGCGACAAAAACGATCACCAGGATCAAAGGGGCGTTTTGTCGAAGACTACTTTTATTCAAGTTACGAAAACAGCTCGATTAGGTGCGTTGCAATTCCAATGTCGGTCACAACAGAATACCACGTTTGCCGCTTTGACAGGTCGATTGCCAAGTCAATCTGGGAGTGTCACAACTTTGCCGTCGCGTCGATTCGAAAGCAATTCATGAATGGTTCCGTCGATTTCAAACGAAATGTTGTGGACGGAACCATCGGCAAACACAAAACCACAGACACCCGAGTGACGGCTGCCAAAAGCCCAACGATTATTCAAGTCGCGAAAGTCACTAAGCGGCGGTCCTGAGCCCCATCGACGTATGTCACCGTCATCGCCAATAAACATCGCTTGATCGTCTCCACCGAAACCAGTGGGATCGCCAACGCTCACATATTTTTCGCCGACTAAGTAGGTGTTGGACAGTCCATCGGTGATCTCGGCAAACCTTGTTTGGCTACGCACAAAACTGATTCCATTGAAGTCGTTCAGCGGTGGCCAAGAGTACGCGCGCACATCTATGTCCGTGTGACTATCTGGCCCTTGCCCAGAGTTGATTTGAAGGCTCCCTCCGTTGATAGCATAGTCAGACTTGGCCGCAGTCGTCGGCAAATCGGAATTGCGCAATGGATAAGCAGACAAATAAGGAAACAATTCGACACCGCGACGGCTTGGACAGTTCAGTGTCGAAACCGTACTTGCGAGCATGCGCTGCAACGCTGCCCTTCGCGACGCTAGCGAAAGCCCATTCCCTTGTTGACGTACATTGTCTTGTTCGATGTAAGGCAAAATGTTGAACACCCAGCCTCCGGGTTGCGGTTGTCCGAATCCATAATTGGGATCACCAACCCAGGCATTGCCCCAGCCGCCGGTTGGCAAATGTCGATGCGAACTTTCGTGCATCTGGATTGCCAATCCGATCTGCTTGAGATTGTTATTGCATTGCATCCGTCGGGCAGCTTCGCGGGCCGACTGAACCGCAGATAGCAGTAGTCCGACAAGAATACCGATGATTGCAATGACAACCAACAGTTCGACCAAAGTAAAGGCGGAATGCTCCTTTCGCTTCCCCGCCGAATTGGCACAAGCGCCCATCATCGGCTTCTCCGCCACAAACAACTTGAAAAAGCACCGTGCATTATTCATATTGTCCATCAACGTTTAGTTGTTCGATTGATCTTGGTCGTCACATCTACTCGCGAACTTAGTTCGTCGTCAAATTGGAACGTAATGCAATCGAACGAACGTCCAATCGGCGCGACATCTTGGTTGATAGACACGGAAAACTTGATTCCGTTGGGCACGAACTCGACAAAGTTAACGGTCACCAACTCGTTCGACGTAAAAACCTTGGGTAAGTTTTCGGTTAAGGAAACCTCTTCGAAATGGATCTGCAGTTCCTGCGACGCCGTACCCGACTCGGAGTTCAGTACCAATGAGGATGGTATCGCAACAAACGTGAGCTTCGGAGTTGCGGTTAGCTTGAGTTGGACATGCGTGAATTCCGCAGCGTTGGAATTTGTAAAGATCTCAAGAAGAACGGCCTCTTGTTTGGACCCAACGGGTAAAACGCATGGCACTTCCAACACATTTCCCGATCTTATTTGAATCCCAACGAGGTCCTTCTCAAACAGGCAAAGGCAGGGCGCCTTGACATTCGTCACAGTAAAAAATGAGTCGGACGAGTTTAAGATCTTGAACGTGTGGCGTGCCGTTGCATTAGGTTTCACGTCTTCTAGCGTCACCGTCCTACCGCTTCGTGGTTCGGCATCTGACAACGAAGACGATTGATTACGATCGCACGAAGTTGCTAAAAGGCATGCGGCTAGTGCCAAAACCCGAGCGTTTCCAATTATAAAATCCAATTGTCGCATCTGTCGGACGACCTTTCGCATTGGTAACCGTTTGGCAAACTCAATTGGTCCTTCAATTAGCCATCCTAAAACGAATTACAAGAACCACGCCTGTTGTTATTGCAAGAATGACACCAACGTAAAGCCAAACACTACCATAGCCTCGGTCGGCTTTAGGGGGCGGTGAAAGACTGACTGCCTTCAGCTCAGTATTCGCTTTCCATTTTTCAGCGAGTTCCTTCTTCTTTTCGTTTGATAGCCCCTTAGGCGTTGGAAGTTTCTCAATACCCTCACCAATTCTTCTTGCAAACTCTTCGTTGCTCATTCCAGGAGGCGGATGCAGTATCAAACGCCCGGTTGTCGGATCTGTTTTGTAGGGTACGTCTCTCTTTATTCGTTCCTCGAGTGGCAAAAGCAGTTGCCTATTCGATTCCTTAAAGACATCCATGAACTTTGTGTTATAGTCTTTGGTACTTTCCGCGACTAGCAGTTTCGCAGTGCTTGGCAAGGCGAAATAATCGGCAGGAAAGTCAGCATTTACCTCGAAATCCGAATACCGATACTCCGTCAATAGTTCGTTGGTTTTGCGATCAAAAGTTTTTTTGCTTTCGACGAACTTGCTTGACTTAGAAATCCTAAACTCCACAAACAACTTCTCCTCCGTTACACGACATAACCATTTATCAGAGGAATCTTCCTTGCAGACAACATCACCTTGAACTCGATAAATTTCAGTCATCTCTCTGAAACTGTTCTGCACATCTCGAAGGTTAAAAGTGGAATCGATCGCTATATTCTGTTTTGGGAAAAATTCGAAGCAGCGAGATCCTTCGAATACAGTAATCGTGGGCATCGACGAATTCATCCCCGATACAATTTTTGTTACTCGTTGCATTGACCGATCTGCCAAACACACGAAATATTCAATTCCGTGACTACTTTTTTCATTTACCTTGTTTTCCAGGTCCTTCGGGAATCCCTTCGCAACCATTTCCTTCGTAATGAACTTACTCTTTTCGTTATATTTGTGCAGGATCGAAATTACTTTGAACCGAATGGGCACCGACATCGCGGCATTGCTTTGACGGATGATTTGCTCTGATAAATCATCGTCCGCAGTTAACGGCATACTCAAATGGATAAAAGCAGAAATCGTCAGAAACAAAGTGTGAACGCATGCGTTTTTCCAAAACCGCGCCCATTTATTAGTCAACAGCCAGGTCGATTTCTGCATTGAATTATCCTTAGCCTATTTTTGGAGCGGATAAAATGAACTTGACCAGCAGCATGCTGCCGTCGACTAAGTCTCGAAACAGTCCTTCAGGCAAATCCGAAGGATCTTTTGATACATCAATTTTAATTGGCACTGGCGACATTTAAACATCAAAATGAGTAAACGGCGTCGATCACAAGTCGGGCCGGGTTGGTATAGCCAGCAAAACACGTCGCGTCCAATTGTCTGCATTCCCATCGAAACGAGCGATTAGCGAATGCCGTAGTTCTTGCGTCTAGGTGACTGGCCCGAGATGCGATCGTCGCCGGGTAAACTGCTTTACATATCGCTTTCAAAAGCTCTAGTGCAGCAATTGCTGCTTCCAACGCAGCGTCAATTAAGTCACACAGAGCCTGCGCCGCATTCTGGATTGCAAGAGCTGCATCTCGGGCGTCTGAACGCGCTTGACGTACCTCCGCGGGCGTAGGAGGCGGAACCGCGTTTAGAATTGCGTCAAGTCGAGCGGTGACCAACTCTATCAAAGCTATTGCAGTAGAAAGGACAGCCCTTTTCTCTTCAGCGGCGTTAAACCGTGCTTGCAAAATAAGTGAATCATAATACTCGTCGCATGTACCACTGACGACAGCTTCTAAGGCGGTCCGATCGATCGATGCCGGCGAACGCCATATCTCCGGAGTTCTCTTTCCCGAAGCGGCCACATTTCCAACAATCATGATTACAATCAAAACAATAGTGATCAGATTTTTACTCATTTTCCACCTTGCACTACCCCCCAGAAAAACGAACAGAAACAACGGGCTGCTTGGCCCAGAAACTACATTTGATGAATTGCGAGTGACATTGGCGAAAAGCTCCGAGTGGCGACTTGCAAAATCGCAAACTCAACACGACTTCCTTAATTTTCGAAACGAGGCTCAGCCATCCATCGCTCCGGAGTGGATAAAGTAGATTGCAAAAGATAGAAATCACATGCATGAATGTGATTCTTAACGACAACGAATGCATTTCAATTAGAACGAAATGCAGCAAGGAAAAATACAAATCCAACGTTGAGAAAGCGGCAACAAAAACTGTCACCTGATTCAACGATAAGCTTTCACTCTTGGAGCTTGGAGCTTGGCATTTCATTTTCACGCTTTCTGGTCGGGGCGAGCGAATCAGAACAACAACGAGAACGATTAAACCATATTTCCCAATCGACGCAACAAGATTATCCCAAAAAAGTCAAAAATTAAACTTGCGAAAATTTAAAATTGAGGTTGCATGGGACGGCGCGTCATTGGCTTTAGCTAGTACCGAAGAGCGGCTCACATACGGCATTTTGCGCATTAACGAACTAACATGATGGCTAGAACCGTCAGTGATTTCTTAACTTCCGGACCGCACGCTAGGGCGTTGAAGTTCAAAGGGAGTGCCATTTGCCTGCTGTTGTTCCGCTAGGGGAACAGAGTACCATTGATCGCAAGTTGCCTATTTACCATTCCAACGCTGGGCAATATTCCATAAAAAGCAAAAAAGCAAACATGAAGTTGCACCCGAGCAAACTCGACAAATACTGGCCCTCTTTGGTTGATTCTCTTCTGGCGATTCTGCTCGTTTCCTGTGCTATGGGGATCGCATACATGAAGCAACAACATCCTGATCAGCTGTCTTGCCTCGAACACGATGCAAGTGGGCATTTAGGTGCTGAACACAACCAAATTGCAATCGCTATTTACCATGGACATGGCTTTAGCAACCCCTTCCGAGTCCGAACGGGGCCAACCAGTTGGATGCCGCCTGTATTGCCATACTTAATGGCCGGTCTCTATTGGATTGGCAGGGGTAGCGAAAGCTTCGTTATCCACTGCATGTTGTTGGCAAATGCTGTCGCTGTTCTTATCTCAAGTGGCATCGTGCTGCGGCAAGCTCGCAAGATGCAAATGGTGGTCGTTGGCTATATCGTTCTGATCGGTGGCCTCACTGCCAACTTTCATCAATTATTTCAATCTACTAGCGACACCGCATTGTTGATGCTCGTGGTGAACTTGCTTTGGCTCGGGATCGTAAATTTGAAAGATCGAATGTGCCGATTTCCTCCTGCTGTTGCCTGGGGACTATTTGGTAGTTTTTGTGCATTGTGTAGCCCCGTTGTCGGAGGTGTCTGGGCAGTGCTAACGTCGATAAAACTGTTACCTCACAAGAAAAATCTGGTTCCATTCGCAATCGCTGCAGCGATGTCCATTTTGGTTGTTGCTCCCTGGACGATACGAAACCGAATACTTTTGGGAGCTTGGGTTCCCATCAAGTCCAACGGGTTGTACGAGCTTTGGCAATCGCAGTGTTTGGACAACGAAGGCGTTTTAGATAGTCGAACCCTTTTTGACCAGCCCTATTCCGGCTACTCGACGCAACGTAAACGATATGAAGAGTTAGGAGAAATTGCGTTTATCGAGGAAAAGGGAGAAATTGCGAAAAGATCGATTTATGACAACCCAAGTGAATTTGCGACAAGGATCGCCAACCGCTGGGCGGCTGCGTGCATCTACTACACGGTCATGGGACCGGCCGGTGAGCTACCGGGCGGAGGCTGGCCGATTTTTTGGAAGCGAATCGTGTTTCCACTGCCAGCCATTTCCGTGTTCGTCATATTGGCAATGCGGCGTATGCCTTTTGAAGCAGAGCTTTGGTCAGCGATAGCTATTTGGTTTTTTACACTGCTTCCGTACATTCTGATCAGCTATTACGATCGTTATTCCACGCCACTGGTAGGCATGAAAATGCTGATCGTGATCTTCGGTGTGAATACACTTGTTTCAAGCTATGCATCTCGTAAAGGGGTTGCTTCACACTGGTCGTTTTCAGGCTGATGTTCGCCTTTGTCTCTAATCAAATCGGGCTATCGCACTGGACGTAGCAGCCTGACGATTGCGTCAGGTAGCTGAAGTCCCGACTCTCTCAAGAGAGCCACGATCTGCGACGGATTGAGCGGGCTTCCTGATTCTTTGGCAGCGGTCATTGCCGATTGAATCTTCAGAATTAATTCCGGTTTTGCATTTACTCTGCGCAAGATGCTTGTAACCAGCTCAATGGAAGGAGTCCACCGAGGTTCCGCATTGGGTTGAGGCACTGGAGGAGCAACGGGCAAAAGTTTCGAAACGTCCACTCCAAGTTCCGAGAGCCGAGCACGGATTTGATCCAGCGTCAAAGGGGTGCCTGCTTTTAAACTCGTTTTGTATTCGGTTGCGATGGTCGTGACAACATCGGAAGAAACACCTGCCGACTTCAAATGCAGAATTAGAGCTTCGATTCGCGGTTCAACATGTGGTGGGGTTTCTGGTGTAGGTGGCGTTTCGTGTCTAGGAGGAAATAGTTTGGAAACGTCGACGCCAAGTTCTGTCAACCTAGTCTTAATCTGCTCCAGGGAGAGAGGTGTTTTGGCCTCGATCCCAGCTTTGATTTCCCCGGTTATTGTCTCAATGACCTCGGCGCTGATTCCCGCGGATTGGAGTCTTGCCGAAAACCGCGCCAATAATTCGTTGGCTCGATTGGGATGTTCCTTGTCGGCTGAGATTGGGCACAACTCTTTTGCTATGTGTTCGGTCTCGATTTGGTCCACTTCCATGCGAGAATGAACCTTACCATCGATGAATCTCTCGCCGATTTCTGGTCTACCACCATTCTTCATTGTATGAAGCAATTCGACAGCGTCCTCCACTCCGAGATCGGCGAGCAACTGGCCGCTGCCGATAGCCGATTCGAGTCGGGCGATTCGAACTGGCAAGGGAACGGAACTTGGATTGATGGCGCCGTCTGCCTGGTTTTGATTCAGATAGTTGATCACGACAAGTGCATCGAGTGGCGTGAGTAGGCCATCGGCATCTACATCGAGCATCCTGGCCGTATCATTCCCAAGATTCGCATCTGGACCATTGAGCTCATTGATTACCACCAATGCGTCTAGCGGTGAAACCGAACCGCTTTGGTCACAATCCTCTGGCATTGCAAAGTTGTGCAGCATAACGACGTCGGCGGCAAGCAGAGTTCTGCTTTCCAAAGACTCAATACGAAGCAATCGCCTACCGAATGAAGTGTCTTTTTTCATAAGTGCCATTCGATTCAAAATTAGGTCGTTCGGATTTGAGCCCGTTCAGATTTTAGCATTACGTATTTCCCAAAAGCCAGAGATTTTCCGAAATTCTCGAATTTCGCCGGTCAAACGCCTTGTTAAGCTTCGCCAACTGGCACTGTCGCAGGGACATGCTGTTTTGCCCAAATTGCGGCCCCCATTGCTCCGGCGTCGTCACCCAGTTTCGCCATCTTAATTTCAAACATGCCTTCATAGCATTGCAATACGCTCTTTTGGACGGTTTGGGTTACTTCATCCAAGTAGATCTCGCTAATGGATTCCACTAACCCACCTCCCAAAATGATGACCTCGGGGCAGAGCATATGAATTAAATTCGTAACGGCATAACCGACCGTTTGGGCGGCCTGCCTCACCACTCTCTCGACCGCTTTGTCACCGTCTCGAATAGCTGCGGCAAGTACTTTGCTGCGAATCTGAGATATGTCCGTACCTGCTGCACGCAATAGATTTGGCGCTTCACCGCGGTATGCAAGCTTCGCACACTCTGCGGCAATCGCCAAACGACTCGCTTCGCTCTCAAGCGTGCCGGTCATCTCTGTCCCACTATTGCGATTCGAGGAAGTTATTCGAGTGTGGCCAATCTCCATCGCCGAAGAACGCTTTCCGCGAAGGATTTTGCCTTCGTAGACGAATCCGCCGCCAATACCTGTTCCAGGAAAAAGTCCAGCAACACTACGCGCCCCAACAGCAGCCCCTACTGAATATTCGCCATAGACACCGGCGTCCACGTCGTTAAGCACCGAAACCGGGCAATCTAGCTCATCCTCGAGCATGGCCCCCAAGGAAACGTTTTTCCATCCCAAGTTCACTGCCACATTGACTATCCCATTGTCCATGTCGACCGGTCCTGGGCATCCGATACCCAGCGACTTCAGGCCTTCCAAGGGTAGGTTGTTCTCGGCGAATGTTTCTCGAATCAGATCGGCAATCCGCACCACTCCCGCTTGCGCCCCCTCAGTTCCCTTTGTTTTCTTTCGCTTACGGGCAACAATCTTCTGCTTGTCGTCCAATATGATGCAGAGCATCTTGGTGCCGCCCAAGTCAAAACCACATGAATACGGATTCTGCATACTGATTCTCTAAAGGAATATCGAGTTGGAACGTTGGGAGTTGGGAGTTGGCTTGCGACGTTTTTAGGCGAGCGGCAGAGTGAAAACTACCGTAGGATGGGACCAATGTCCCGTCCGTTGATACGTTCGGGACAATGGTCCCAAACTACAAGTGGTATCTCACAGCCTGCCAATTGCCTTACGGTCCAAGATTATAGTCTAAGCCTCCAAAGTGTGTGACTCCGAAAAACTAAGGCTGGCAGACGCAGGGCCCAACAACGCCCAGGGTCGTGGCCGCCCGCATAGAAGGCCAACCGAAAGATAGAATAGAACATGCTATTGGTCTACAATAGCGTTAAAGTCAGATTTGCTGACGCCTGCCCCACGCCTTTTTTACTCCTCCTTCGTCAAAATAGTACGCTTGCCCCGTTTCCCACCTTTTTTGAGATCCAATGGCATCTGAACTGTACCAAAGTGTCATTTTGCAAACAGCCAAGCTCGGACGAGTCTTCTTTAGAAAAATCCATTTACTCTGTTTGGCTTGCCTGACAACGATTCTATCGTCCCGCGGAGCTGCCGAAGAACCGGTTGATTTCAACCGTGACATTCGCCCCATCCTGGCGGAGAACTGTTTTTATTGCCACGGCCAAGATGGAAGCAAACGACAAGCAGATCTGAGACTCGATATCCGTGACCTCGCCATCCAAGCCAATGCATTCGTCCCCGGCAAACCCACCGAAAGTTCGCTCATTACGCGAATACATTCAGCGGATAGCGACGAGCAAATGCCGCCGCCCAAATCCAACCGAAAACTCTCCGCCCATCAAAAGCTGTTGCTTGAAAAATGGGTGGATCAAGGTGCAGCATACTCAAACCATTGGGCCTTCGTGGCTCCTGTTCGCCCGATTCTTCCAAGACTATCCAGATCCGATTGGCCTCGTACCCCCGTCGATCACTTTGTACTTGCGAAGCTGGAATCCGAAGGGCTCACGCCATCTCCCGAAGCGGATCGAGCGACACTCATTCGGCGGCTTTACATTGATTTGATTGGCCTACCGCCGACCCCCGCCCAAGTCGATGCATATGGAGCCGATAACGATCCGCTCGCGTACGAGAAGCTAGTTGACCAACTTCTCAACAACGAGCATTACGGAGAACGCATGGCCCTAGGCTGGCTCGATGCCGCCCGGTATGCCGACAGCAATGGCTTTCAACAGGACGGCGATACCTGGCAATGGATTTGGAGGGACTGGGTCGTGCGTGCATTTAACGAGAATTTGCCGTTCGATCAGTTTACCATTTGGCAACTGGCAGGGGACTTACTTCCGAACGCGACCGAAGATCAAAAGATTGCAAGTGGATTCAATCGAAACCACTTGCTCAACGGTGAGGGGGGTGCGATTGCTGAAGAACAGCGGTTCGTTGTGCTATTCGATCGGATCGATACGACAGCCACGACTTGGTTGGGGCTGACCATGGCCTGCGCACAATGCCATGACCATAAGTATGATCCAGTCACGCAAGTCGACTACTATAGTTTGCTGGATGCCTTCAATCGTGTCCCTGAGAGTGGCGTACCTCAATTCTTTTCGTCTCGCATTCGCGTTGCCGCCCCTTTCATCGAGTTACCATCCGAAGAGTACAAGCTGAAATTTGCGGAATTTGAATCGCAAATCGCTATGCTCGACAAGGAGGCGACACCGCTTGTGGAAGCTTCCTACGTTGGCTGGCGAGCCGGGCTCTATGCAGATGGAGAGCCGGTCGATGGAAAGGGATTACCCGAATCGCTAACGACCTTGTTAAAGAAACCGGAAGCGGAACGGACTGACGAGGAAAAGAAATCGGTAGACAAGGAACTTCGAAAGCACTTCGATGACAAAGTTCGCTCCAGCTTGAACGACAAGATCGCAGTACTCGGAAAGCTAGCGGACGTTCGAAAGAAATCTGCGGACTACAAAGCCAACAACTTGCCTCGCGTGATGGTCATGAGCGATGAAAAGCCTCGCCAATCTCATGTTCTTTCACGCGGAGAATATCTTAAACCGACCGATAAAGTCTCGTTCAACACGCCCGCTTTTCTGCCGCCTCTCCCAACCGACGCCCCACGTAATCGATTGGGATTCGCACAATGGCTGGTTTCCCCCGATCATCCCCTTACAGCCCGCGTCCAAATGAATCGCATGTGGCAAAATCTATTTGGAATTGGCATTGTCAAGACGGCAGAAGACTTTGGTGTTCAAAGTGAATTCCCGATTCATCTCGCGTTGCTCGATTGGCTTTCGGTTGAATTTAGAGAGTCCGGTTGGGACATGAAAGCCATGCAACGACTTATCCTCAATAGTGCTACCTATCGGCAGTCAAGCCGGATGACACCTGAACTTCGAACTCGCGATATTGAGAATCGTTTGTACGCGAGAGCAAGTCGATTTCGAATGCCGTCACTCATCTTGCGAGATTGGTCGCTTTCCGCCGCCCAGTTACTGGACAATCGCATCTTCGGCGCGCCGGTTTACCCGTATCAACCCGATGGGATTTGGGAGTCGTTGGCCATCACCAAGGAACGGGATTTTACTTATCCGGCCTCGAGTGGCAAAGATCTCTACCGACGCAGCCTGTATACATTTTGGAGACGGACCGTTGGGCCTGCGAACATGTTTGACGCTTCGAATCGCCAAACTTGCCGAGTGCGTCAATCCGCCACTAGCACGCCACTGCATGCACTCACGACCCTCAACGACCCCACATGGGTCGAGGCGGCTCGCGTGTTGGCAGAAAACTCCGTCCATCATTCCGGCGAAGTTTCCGAGCAGATAACGTTCGCATTTCGCAAAGTAATGGGGCGTCCTCCTCGGGAAAAGGATTTGGTTGCGTTGCAGAATGCATTTCAAAAACAGATTGCCTTTTACACCGACGACCCGTCCGCAGCCCAAGCATTTGTCGACGTTGGCAACGCACCGCGGGACAAGACTTTGGATTTACCCAAGCACGCGGCTTTGTCGGCCGTCTGCTTGGCCATCTTAAACTTAGATGAAGCGATGACTCGCGAGTAGCAAGCCTATGGATAATCTCCTTCAAAAAAACATGGCCCGCGTCAATCGACGGCAACTGTTCGGCTCGGCAGCCAGCGGAGTTGGTGTTGCGGCATTGGCCTCTTTGCTTGGCGGTCAATCTCTCGCAGATGTGCCGATCGCCAAAGGGGCCGGAAACGGCCTGCCGGATTTGCCACATCACCTCGCAAAAGCCAAACGCGTTGTGTTGTTATGGCAAGGTGGTGGGCCATCGCACGTCGATTTATTTGACGACAAGCCAACGTTACGAGAGATGGCTGGCAAAGACATCCCGGATTCGATCCGAGGCTCCACCAGACTATCCACCATGTCGAGCGGTTATGGCAAATGGCCTTGCGTGCCTGCCATCAAGCCTTTTCAAAAGTATGGCCAGTCGGGGATTCCACTAAGCCAAATGCTTTCCAAAATCGGTGGAATCGCGGATGAAATGACGTTGATCAAATCGATGCATACCGAAGCGGTCAATCACGCTCCGGGTGTAACGTTCTTCTTGACCGGTTCCCAGGTGCCGGGACGACCCAGCATGGGTTCTTGGTTATCGTATGGGCTTGGTAGCGAAACAGAAAACCTGCCAACGTTTGTGGTCATGACATCGAGTGACAAGACTAAGACGTGCGGGCAACTCTTCTTCGATTACTATTGGGGAAGCGGTTTCTTGCCCAGCCGTTTCCAAGGGGTCCGGTTTCGCAACACCGGAGACCTTGTTCCGTACCTTGCCAATCCTGCCGGCGTCAGCCCAGCGGCACGACGATCGTTGCTCGACGATATCGCCAAGATGAATATGGAGCACTTAGAGGACTATGGCGACCCAGAAATCGACACGCGCATCGCTCAATACGAAATGGCCTTTCGTATGCAAACCAGCGTGCCTGAATTGATCGACTTTTCGAATGAATCGGCGTCGACCATCGAGCGATACGGTCCGGACGCATTGGCTAAGGGGACCTTTGGGAACAATTGTCTGATTGCTCGTCGATTGCTTGAACGAGGAGTTCGTTTTGTGCAATTGATGCATGCTGGCTGGGACCAGCACAACAATTTGTTTACGCAATTGGAACAGCAATGCCTCGATACAGACGCACCTGCTGCGGCATTGGTCCAGGACTTAAAAGAGAGAGGTTTGCTGGAAGATACACTTGTGATCTGGGGAGCGGAGTTTGGTAGGACCCCGTTTGGTCAAGGTGATCCGGCCAAGCCGAATGGCCGCGACCATTTCGGCAAAGCCTTCAGTTGGTGGATGGCGGGTGGTGGAGTTAAGAAGGGGAGCGTGTACGGTGCTACCGACGAATACGGATGGAACATTACTGAAAATCCAGTCCACGTGCATGACATGCAAGCCACTATTCTGCATCTATGTGGTATTGACCACACTCGCTTGACATACCGTTTTCAAGGCCGGCAGTTCCGATTGTCTGATGTTCACGGCGAAGTGGTAAGTGGGATTATTGGCTAAAGCAATTTCGGTCGGATTTTTTGCCCGGTAGACGCGGGAGTTGTCTTCACGGATAGGGCTAGCTATCTTTGCTTTCCGCTTGAGCGATTTGGACTGAAGCGGGCGGACGAAGTTCTTTCGGTCGCATGCCAATCGAACTTGAAACAATTGGCGATCGCCGCCATGAATTTCGAGTCCTCAGTGGCTTCAACAACGACAACCATCGCAGCACACATCCACAATGGCCTTTCTCAGCGGCGATAGATGTCAACTTTTGTCTCCAGGCATTTCCGCATGGATAGATCGCCGGAACCTAGGTCGAAGTAGCTGTTGGGCTTCTGGTAAATATCCAAGCCTCTTCCTATCTTGATCGTCCAGCCGTTGTCGATTCGGATCTCGCGGTCATGCATCTGCGGGTTGAATTTGACTTCGAATTTGAGGTCATGCTCCAATAGACTTTGTGCCAAATCCTCAAGCATCGGCTGCGTTTTCGTTAGGCTTTCCATGTCATCGTAGGCAGTCAGCAATTTGATGGTTTTCACGTTGGATCGCAACGCGATCACTTCGCAAAATCGTACTAAATTGCCAACCTGGTGAGTCAGCCGAATGTAAGGGTCCTCGATTATGACTTCGCTGGCTCCCTCCAAATAGTCGCCGACGATGGTGGCATAGGAATGTCCGAGCTCGCCGTAACGAATTGTGAAGTGCTTCTCAACGACTTTTGATAGATCGGTGTGCTCGGCCATCGGCACTGGGGCTACAGATGCAGCCGCGGCTACCGCCGGCAACTTTGGTGTTGCGACGACTGGCTTCGAGGCTGCACTACTTGCAGCTAAAGTCAATTTGGATTCGGGGCAGTAGATGGTGACCTCCTTGCCATCGGCCTGAAAGTACGACAAGTCGATGTTGGCGAATTCATCGTCCGGTTTGCGCTTGTTCATCTGCTCCTTGACGCGTCGACGCATTTCCACCGCATAGGCAACGTATTCCTCAAACTCTGCGTTAGTGGGTGATTGCCCGGGATGCAGAATCTTCAACATCGCACAGACCGTCTTCTTGATCCCTTTTTGATCTCGCCCCTCTACGCTCGAACCAAGCTTGATCCGTTTTGTCACTTCCTCAAATCGGTTCGAGGCTGCAAAACTATGGTGGAACGCTTCCGCAAAGTAATCGGTGATCAGGCCATAACGATTGGTTAAGTATTGACTGCCCGTTTTAGGCATCTCCCAACCGGGTAGATAGCAGGCGAAACGATCCATAACCGCTAGGTCCAGCTCTTTTGGTAGCGGTTGGAACAAATCATGCTCGCTGGATGCCACCAACTGCTCCACCGATTGATCGATGTTGCCAACGAAGGTCAAACTTGCGTCGGCAATGATCTCCGCCCCTCGTGAGAAGCGGCCGTTGGCCATGAAATCTTTCATGATCTGAATCGCTTCGGGATCGCTGATACGTATGCCCGCCACCTCGTCAAAGGCGATGTTGTCCCAAAAGCCAACTAAGCCTACGCGCTTGCGTGCGTTGTTGTAGAAAAGAGTTGCTTTTGATGCTTGCCCACCGCTGACCAACGTTGAGTACGGCGAGAATTCGCTGTAGAAGTAGGACTTGCCCGTACCGCGAGGGCCCAGTTCGATGAAGTTGTAGTTGGGCTCCACCAAAGGCGCAAGCCTAAGCATGAAGTGCATCTTGACGCGTTGCGAGAACTGAGTCGGTTCCAATCCTACCGAACGCAAAACCACGTCAAGCCATTCATCCCGTGTGAAATTCTTGCGCCCAGCGCTGTATTGCTCGAAGTCAAATCGACTGAGCTGGATCGGGCGTAGGTCCTCTACGTAGAATGCATAGTCATCCCCCTCGATGTCATTGTATGCTACGGTGACTTCGGCCCAGATGCCCCCTTCGAGCATCCGTTTGTTCTCGCGATAGAACTTCTCCGCGATCGCGATACGGTGCGAATTGAAATTCTCCAGGGCCGCCCAGTGACGCTTGTCTTTTTCGACATAGTTCACGTGAATCTTGTCGATGAATCGGTGTTTACCCTGGGTTGCAACCTTTGACTGCGCGGCGTTCGACTCATCAGGCCGCACATAGTTTTCCTTGAGCGTGCTCAGAACCGCTTCGGTTCCCGCCTTGATCTCCTCGGGATCATCGCTCGCACAGAATCTAGCAAGGAAAAACTCCAGTACAAACGTGGGTACGTTCGTACCAGACTTGATTCGGTGCAGCAAATCCTTGCGGACGACTTTGCCCTCAAAGTGTTCTAGTAGTTTTTGATCTAGGACGTCCATTGCTATACCACGTAGTCTGTTTCGAGTTCAAGTCGGTCATGCTCGACCAGGGTTGTAGGGTCGAGTAGTCGAATCGTAAACTTTCCTTCGTACTCCATCGACATTCGCATCGTCACTTTACACGGATTGCCGATACTAACCGAGAGGATGCCGGTTGCTGCGTTGACAAGGCCACCGGTTTTTGGCTCGCCTACGACGGTACCGTTAGGTGCAACAGCTTGAATCATGAGATCGTAGTGCGTCTGGTTCAAGAAAAGATCTAGCTGTGTCGCAGAAACGTCCACCACTGGTAGTTTCGTCGTAATTCGGTTGGAACCTCGTTTGTAAGTCAAACTGAATTTCACGTTGTCGGCTTGAGGTGTTTCTTGGCTCAGTTTAACACTGATCACCGGAACAAGAGCTTCCTGAAAAGAAGCTCCGCCATGAAAATACTTGTTGCCAGCTGAATAGCAAGCCAAACTGCGTGGACCAGCTATTTGTGCAAAGTCGCCACGTATACCAAGCTGCTCCGTAGGTAACACCCAATTGTGAGCGTCGGCCGTTCCATCACCTAGCAAAGAGCGGTCGTGAAGCGTTTTCCAATTGCCATTTGGTTTGGGGCATGTGTCCGCTATGTCTGGGGTCGGATTGATAAAGAATCCGTGGTCCGTCGCAATCACCGCGAGCTTAAAGCCGAGTTCCTGAAGTCGTCGAATTGCCACCCGGATACGTCGCAAATCACCCACAATGGACGGCAGGCCGAATTCGTAGTCCGTCTCCATTCGACCGTCCATTGAACTGCTTCGAATCACCAGCAACTCTACGTTCTCCCCGAGCTTGTTTTTAAAGCTTGGTTGGATCACATCGGTTAACTTGGCCTCTTGGAATCTTCCGCCGTACTTGCTCTTGATCCAACTCATTCGGTGTTCGACGGTCTTGATTTCAGTGTCACCCATCATGGGTACGACATCGTTCCCTTTCTTTACCAATCGCAATTGCGAACTGGCACTTGGCAACAAACTCGTCATACCGATCGGTGTAACTGTCGGGATAAACGAGAAAGCGGTCTGAAGCGACGTGGTACCCTCGTCGGCTAGTTCCTCTTCGAGTTCCGTTCCCAGTTCATATCGCAGGGCATCGATCAAAAAATACGCGACTCGGTTGCCTGACTCAACTAGCGAAGGTGCAACAAGTTTGTCAAAGATCTCGGTGCTCGAAAGCATTCCAGAAGGTGGCCAGCCGGTGGTTTCTAAGTGTTTGACAAATGCCTTTTGGACAAGTGCCGCTATTTCCGCATACGTTTTCCTTGCTCGCGCGATGGCAGGTTCGAGCTGCGTTTCGAAATCAAAGTTGGCATAAACGGCTTGTTCGAACTCTCGGTGCCGCAAATCGACTTTATAGAATTGGCTGACGTAGTAGAAAATCAGCTTCTCTTGGCTCGACGTATGCGAGCCTAGCTCGCGCGATGCATCGCTGCAGGCTTCGATCAAATTCACGATGGAGCTCAGGATACTCCATTGCATCTGGCTCTCCCCTGATCCCATCCATACCGAATGCGTATTTCTGGCTAGGATGGCACGCGAGGCATCCACATCTTCTTGTTCGATCGCTTTTAGGCACTGGGAAAAGAAACTGCGTTCCTCGAACGGAAACGTGTCGCGGATACCGAGATCATAAATGCTATCGCAGTTCGCTTTGAGGTTTAATTCCTCCTCGACATGAAGAGCCATTTCGATATAAGTCGATTGCGTCAGGGTATTGGTTCGCAACGAATCACAAACGGAATAGACGAGTTGGGCTGCTTCAGGAATTGCTTTTGGTATTGAGGTTAGTGACGAAGGCAATGCTGTTGGTAAGTCGAAGAAGAACTCGCTGAACAATACCGAACGCCATAGTTCGCCTCGGATTGGCGCATACTCTTTGATCTGTGTTTTGAGGCCTATTCCGAGGCTTCTTTGGACTAGCCCTGCGGCTTCAGCGATCCACGATTTGTCGCTTTGCAGTTTTACCAATTGCGATTCGTTGGGTGCCATTAGGGCAACTACAATTTCACGAGTTGAATCGACTCCTAAAACGGCTCTCAAGGCTGGCCAGCCTGCACCGCTGCCGATGTTGTCGATCAAGTCAAAGGATGGCGTGACGTGTTCTGCAAAGACCTTTCGAATCTCGGTCGCATGATCGGATTTAGCGCGTAGGCATAACTGCTCGAGCTCATCGCCACCTGTGCGCGGGAAAATGTCGCCGATTGCTCCGAAGACGGAAAACGGGTCGGACATCTTGTCCCTGTTGGTGAGCGGTGGTCCTTTTGGGACATAGACTAATAGCCGTTTTTTGGAGCCGGTTCGTTTTCCAAGGTCTTGGAGTGTTTTCACCGCTAGTTCGCGGCTGGTAATGCTGTCTGTGCTCGCATTCACCACCGTCACCGTGTCGCTGGCCAAGTCGGCGCATAGCTCGCGGTAGTGGCCATGAGCATCGTAGACGACCAGCACTTCTTCCTTTTCGAGGCGAGGCTGAATGATATCTTGCTGAATGTAGTCTTTGATTTTCATAGTTTAGTATGTTGGTCGGAAGGCTGAGTTGGGCCTGATAGGAAGTTCATTTCTTGGCTGTTGAGTGTGTCGGCCCTTCAGGCCTTTTGCAATTTAGGTAGCTGATGACCGGGGCCTTTCGGCCCCGGCAGGGGGTGTGTCGGCCCTATCGGGCCTTTGGTTTTTGGGGCGAATGATGACCGGGGCCTTTCGGCCCCGGCAAGGGGTGTGTCGGCCCTATCGGGCCTGGGAATGATGGAAGTGTATCTCTCTGCCCGAGTCCGCCGGCACAACCTATCAAGCCCAAAGGGCCGACACACTAACTCAAGCCCAAAGGGCCGCCACACTGTCTTAAGCCCGGAGGGCTGGCATATCCTCTGCCGGTGGTGATAACCACCGGTCCACAGCCCACCCTGATCCTCCCAAGGCCCAAAGGGCCGACACACTAACTCTGTCCAAGCAGTCCAACACAATTGGCAACCAACACCACCAACTAAAAAGTCCATCAGGATTGACTCTCCCTCTTCTTAACTTCGACCACAATTGCATCCAGTTGAGCTTCTGACAAATCACGAGGCTGCCACTTAATGGAAGATTTGACTTTGCCCTTCTTATCAGTTGTTTTCAATTCAGCTTCATGCCAGAGTTGGTCTTCAAGACTATGTGCAATCGCAATGCTGCGATCTTTGTGAGCCACGCGAACAACACGCTCAGGCCAAATAGAAAGGGCTAGATGCGCCCAGTCATAGTCTCCCGCCTCCATCTTTTCCCAGTTCTCGCGAAGTGTCTTCTGCCATTTAGGAAGCCGGAACAATCGCCACAACGGAGCCGCTGTGATTTCGACACCATCATTGAGGTTCGGTTTCCAAAAGGCAGCGATACGAAGCAGTTCAATTCGGAAATCGGTTAGCTCGCCTTCAAGGTTGCTAAGCTGTTCCAGTTGTGACTCATCATCGCGAGATCGTCCTGTTTTCTGACGGAGCTGCGTTGCATCCTTGGTGACTTGATTGAGCTTAGGTTCGACGAAGTTGTTCACCGCAAAGTACAGAGTTTGTGAGTCAAGCCGGTGATAGTAAATCCAAAGTGTATAACTGCCGCTCGCGGTCGAGAGTGGCCAATAGATGGGTGCTTGTCGGCGGCTCTTGGAATAGCGTTTCAGGTGATCCGCAAAAAAACCAGCAGGTTTGCGGAACCAGTCGCGAAGTGCTTTCACATTGAGTAGCGAGCAAGCTTCCTGTTCAATCGATTCTAATCTGTCGCCCCATACCACGGCGAGAGCGGCGCGGACACGCCGTTCGAGGTCGAGCGGGTGCTCTGGGTCGTCCACAAGGATGCCGTCCCATGCCACGTCCAGTGGATACTTTCCTTCATCCCTTAATCTTCTGCCTTCCACCTTCCCCAAGGGCAGGCCGTCGTCGTCCTGAAGCATCCCTGGCGGGCAGACCGGCAACGGCTTAAACGGGTTCGGCAACTCCAGTGTCGGACGCTCGCCCGTGGAATACCGGATGTCCCATCGGCCAAAGACGATACCAATGGCATGGGAGAATGAACTGTATACGGCTAACCATTTGCAATTGCTTTCGGTATCCGCATCCTTAATTGCTGCATCTGGACGCGGTTGTTTTTCTTTAAACGCTTCTATAAGATTCCGTTCTGCTGGCTTGACTTGATAAGTGTCCATAGCCTCGAGGTGGCAATACCTCTCAGTTTCCAAGACGGCGTCTAATGCTCGATTTACAACCGAATCGAGTTTCGTAGCGTATTCCGCAATCGTGCTTTCGCACTGATGCATCGAAAAAAGAGGATGAAGCTCGTCATGTGATTGAGCAATTAGAGTTGAAGTGATCGAAGCATTTACTTTTGTCCTACAAGTATCAGCATTTGAAAGCTCGCGATATGGAAAGAGGTTGACGTACCCGGAATACTTATGTTGACCACAATATTTGTTTAGCGACATTCTGACCAGCGGAGTATTAAGCAGGCAAAGTAAATCTAAAGCAGCCACGTCTGACTTGACAGGAATCGATTGACCTTCCACCGTAAAAATGTGTCCGCGGGGCAAAACATGGGTGCAAAAAAATTCACCACGTTTTCCAAAACAAACTCCTGGAAGAAACTGCGAATCCTTATTCCGAAGCACCGTAGACGAGTCTTTGAATAGAAGGTCAAGGTCACTATCTGCGATAGCGAAATCGTAGAGGGGGGTCAGGTAGGGCGCAAAACCAGCTCCATTGAACATCCTGGAGAAAAATCCGGTTGTAGACGGAGAAGCGATTTCCCACCATAACCGAAAATGCTTTTCCGCCTTCAATTGATGACCGACGTTTGCTTTGAATCCTACTTCTTCAAGAGAAGGGAGGACGTTGAAAGCCACTCTAAGAAAATCGGGGAAATCGTAACCGATGACAGCATTTGGAAGCTTCTTGAAAGAGAGGCTCTGTTCCATGGAAACGTGCCTGTCTTTAATGCCGTCGCTGAAATTCCTAATCACTTCTACAAGCAACGTCTCCTTTTTTTCCGATTTGCTCGACCGGCAATCTACAAATATGCCTTCCTGAGGAGAGGGCCTTCGCTGCAGAACAGAAGTCGTGACTTCTACATTAGCATCTAGAACATCCCACCCGAGATCAGCCATCGCCGCAAGCCTGTTCGCCGGTATCAAGAATCGGGTTCGAAAGTCCTCGTATGTGCTCTTAACGAGCGCGGTTCGATCGAAAATCGCGCCTATCGCACCCAAGTCAGTTCCCAACCTCGTTCGATAAACGCACAAAGGAGGTTGGTATTCCAAAACGGATAGTTTTTATCAATGTTGTCAAAAACTGCGTTACCGACTTCGCCGAATGGCGGATTCATCACAACAACGTCGTAGCGTTTGCGGCAGAGATCGATGAAAGCAAAACCCTGAGCGGCGTCATTGGCGAAGAGTCGTCGCTGATATCCGCCACTCTCGGCCTGCTCGCCATACGCTTCCAGGGCAGAATAAATTCGTCCCTCAATTTCATCCCAAAATCGGCTGTCTTCAATCGCACCCAACAACAATGGTCTTTCGCGTTTATCTTTTTGTGGTTCATCCATCGAAAACAACGGAAGCTGTACCGCAACAGGTCCATTGATCCATCGCTTCTTAGCGGCCGCGATCGTTTCGGAAATTTCTTCTTCGACTTTCAATAACGAACCAGCTTCGCCAGCGAGCGTCATCGACTCAAACACTTTCCGCACGATCGAAGCAATGACTTGCTTCTCGGAATCGGATGAAAGATGCTTTTCAATGAACTCTTCAAGCATGTCTGCTTCCCCAGGCATCGGCTCGGCACAGACAATGTTCGATTTCTGGATCGTGGGTCGATCTTGCGCTTTAATCTTGCTACTGTTCCACGATTTTTGGGCACGTAGCCACAACGACAAACCGGCGATCTGCACCGCGCGTGGATCGATATCGATGCCGTGGATGTTGCGTTCGATAATCAGTTTCGGAACATGCAGCAGATACTCTTTCTTGGTTCCATAAGCTTGTTGAAGTGAAGGCAATTGATCTTCGGCCGTGAATGATAAATCTCCATCCTTTGCTGCGAACTCCCAAGCTTCGTCGTAGATCTTTTCAAAGAGATCGAATGCATACAGCCCAAAGTGCATCGACCCACAAGCGGGATCCAGCATTTTCAAATCGCGTGGATCTTTGATCTGCCGAAACGGTATGAATACCGGCTGCTTCAGCAACTCCTCTTGAGATAAATCGCTTTGTTTTGCATGCAATGCCCGGCGGCGAACTTCGTTGCAACCTGCGACGAACCATGACTCGCGATAGACGGAACCATCTCCACCATGTCGAGCAGCACGATTGGTCATAAACAAGTGTTCAAGAATCTGCTGCGTAGTCAGTTTGTCGTAGTTGCCAGTAACCATCTCCTGTTTATCATCATGCCATGTGTCATAACCCACGGTGGTGTACGCATAGACGGTATGGGCTAACGAAATCATTCTCTCTATGCCTGTATCGTCGGCGGCAGAAAACTCTGGAAACGTGGCTTCGTCTCCCTGGATTAACTGCTGCGCCATTTCGACGACATCCGGCCGTGAATGCTGGTGGCCAACGCTGGTGAATTGCGATAGGAAAACTTCATCAGGTCGACGGACAAGATACCGGCATGATTCCTTCAAGCCGGTTTTTCCCTGTGTCATCTCGTACCAGATACGACCGAGGGTGTTGTCGGTCAGGAACTCGACCACGTACCGTGGTGTGAAGAACTGATTTCGGACGGCTAGCTCGCGACTATCGCGTGGGGCCGACGATGCATCGCGCATCGATTTCCGCTCTTCTTGCGAATTGAAGTACTGATAGATCCAGCCAATGGTTTCATCTTGGCACCAGAGCGGATCAATCTCGGCATGATTGATTTGGTCCAGCAACGCTTGCAGTGCGCTTTCGCCTGGGAACAACCTACCTACAGGGCTAAAGCGATCAAACAGAACGGCAAGGTCCACTGCGAATTCGTCAAAGAGGCTGAACAAGTATTGTCGGTAGGCAGATCCAGTCTCTCCTAGCCCACTGCTTGCGAGCTGTTGGTAAAGCTGGAACCCCTTGGATTTGACTCCTTTTCCGATCGATTCGATGACTAGGCCACGTGCCTCAGCCATTCGGATTGCACACAGCCGGTTGAGGACCGTAAAGGCTTGTTCGCGAATGATCCGCTCGATGGTGGCTTTGACAGTAGCTTTGTCTTGCTTGGGTGCGCAAGCCAGGTAATGCTGTAGCGTTTCTCTCAGGATGACCGCAGTTTGTCGGCGGGTGTCGTCGAGATTTGCTAGTCGGTCCAGATCAATGACTTCGCCGGTTTTGGGATTGAGGCCGTAGTCTTGTTGGCACTGGTTGGTGAACTCGTCCGTGAGCAAACCTCGAGCGGCCGAGACAAAGCGGTTGAGTCGGTTTCTTGTTGGGTCGTCAAAGGACATTGGTTAGGTTTTGGACTGTTGGGGGGACTGTAGGTTGTCAGTGTGTCGGCCCTATCGGGCCTTGTGCTCTTAATGTGGTTGGAGACCGGGGCCTGTCGGCCCCGGCAGGGGTTATGTCGGCCCTATCGGGCCTGGGTTATGTCGGCCCTATCGGGCCTGGGTTGTGTCGGCCTTTCAGGCCTGGGTTGTGTCGGCCCTATCGGGCCTGGGAGTGTCCCTGTCCAATGGGGGCAAATGTCCGATTGGGCCTCTTAAGCCCGGAGGGCTGGCATAACCTCTGCCGGTGGTGATAACCACCGGTCGCTGTGCGAATCATCACTCCAGGCCTGAAGGGCCGGCACACTAATCCCATACATACCGTGAGTCATATTCCACTTCATGCTTTTCGAGCAAATCAATGTATTCCCGTTCAAATGTTTGCTTCTGATGATGAGCCACTTGGTTGGTAATGTACTGATACACTCGATCCTTTTGAGAAACACTGACTGTGAATGCTCCAAAACCATCTTGCCATCCAAACTTAGCGATTTCGCCGCTTGTGTCATTGATGTGTTTGCTGGTGTTGGCTTTCACTTGGCCCACAAAACTAGAGACGTCGAGTTTGGCTGGAATCCGGACTAGCATGTGGGCGTGCTCAAAATAGCCGCCAATCTTGAGAGCGAAGCCTGCAAGATCTTTGGCTATGCCGGCCATGTAAGCGAATACCTCGTTTCGAAATTGATCGTTCTTTAAGTAGGGTTTTCGGTTCTTGGTGCTAAACACAATGTGATAGAGCAATTGCTGATGAGTGGTCATTGGCTGCTTCCTTTTATTTGTGTAGGGGCTGGCAAACAGGGATTTAGTGTGTCGGCCCTATCGGGCCTTTGGATGTGGATGCGGCTTCTGACCGGGGCCTGTCGGCCCCGGCAGGGGTTGTGTCGGCCCTATCGGGCCTGGAGGATTTTGTGTTGGCCCTATCGGGCCTGGAGGATGTTGTGTTGGCCCTATCGGGCCTGGAGGATGATGTGTCGGCCCTATCGGGCCTGGGAATTCTAGTGATGTGTCTCTTAAGCCCGGAGGGCTGGCATATCCTCTGCCGGTGGTGATAACCACCGGTTGCCATACCAAATACTGCTCCAGGCCTGAAGGGCCGGTACACTAATCTGATGCTTTCACCAAGTGCATAGCCAACATGAGGATTACTCACCGGTTAGCTCCAATCGGATCTCAAATTCCGGATGCGACTGAGCTTGGAGTTGTGCAGCTTCTAGCTGTTGCTGGACGGTGGAGAAGTCTGCCATGCTGCTCAGAGTCCGTTTGAGCTGGAGAGTTGTATCTAGTTTGGAGTTCTGCTGCTTGGCTTTCTCCAGCCGCTGGCTAATGCGCTTTTTCCCAAGGTTGGAAACACTCGTCTTGGTTTCATTGGTCTGATGCGATAGCGAATACTCGTTGTTGACCAACTGCTTGAGGCCACTCAGAGTAGGCTCGACTGAAATTTGCCGCTCATCCAACTGACCAAGGGTCTCGGATTGCTCGTCGTGATTGAGCTCTTTCCATTCCGGAAGATATTGAAGCGATTCCTTGGCAGTGCGAATACTCTCCTTTTGCACTTCAGCGAGGGATGTGGCTGCAGTTGCAATCGCGGACCGAAGATTCGTCAAGCCTGTGCTGTAATCGGGAGCGTGCTCATGAAAGCCATCGCTGGCTAATCGGGATTTCAGGTAGGAAATTTGCTCTGCGGCCTCGGATCGCAATTGGCCGGGTATTCCGCTCGGTGGCAAAGCTTCAATATCGGCAAAGACCTTTTTGACTTCGGCAATAGTCGCCCCAATGCCTTGCTCAAAGGCGTGGTGGATTTTGGAGGCTTTCGATATCCCGGCGTATAGCACGGAGTTGTCCGAGCCCAGCGTATTAGGGGCATCGGACGCGTCATTGGCGAGCAAGTCGGCCATCATCGAACAAACACTCTGCAATTCGTCACTGCCAGGCAAGCAAAGATTCTCAAGCTTCTGCGCTAGCGAGGAGTACTCGTGCTGAACGGACGCAAAGAACTTGGAAGCAGCTTTGCAAATATCGTCTTCTAGTGGGATGACTTGCTGACCTGTCAGCTCGGTTAACCGGGTCGACGCACGAGCAAGGTTTTCCGCTTTGGGGCGTACATCGCGCAAATTGACGATGACTTTCTTAAAGGATACGTTGTTTCGGAGCCCTTCTATTGCAAGCTGCCCGAGCGCTGTCACTTCGTTGCCCGAGATTTTGAGCTTTAACTCGCCAGCTCGAAACAATGCGGCAACGAGATAACGCAATGTGTCAGGCGACCACGAATAGGGATCGTCCGTGAATTTCTGCGTCAGTTGCTTGCCGTCCAACGCCCCTTGGCTATCCAAGTAGTCGCGGATGCTGGTAAGTGCGGGATGGCTTGTATCGATTTGAAAACTGCCCCCCGACTTCTTAACGAGGCCTAACGGGTCGAACTTTTCGGTAATGGCGTTCAAGTTCTCTTTCTTCATGAATTCTTCGGGCAGAGAGGTGTCGACGCGTACGGGTGCTTGTTTGTATTTGTCGAAAACACGCTCGACAACACTACTGCCCATGTATTTGTTGATCGATTCCAGTAGTCCCGGCGCGATTGACTCGGCCGCCGTTTTGTCGGCCCGAAAGACGATGATCTCTTCACGAAGCTTCTTTTCCAGGATTCGTTCTAGTTTCCGGAGCAAATCAGCAACTCGGTCCGATTGGGAATTGCAATAACTTCTGACATCTTCATCGGCGTCGTTGCGAAATCGCCGAACGATCTCTTCACTGCGATACGTCTCCAGAACGAGTTGGTCAATCTCTTCGGAATGCTTGCCGAGAATATAGATGTTGTTCCTATTCATCTTGTTCTGGGACTCGATGACCGCGTCTTCCAGACGGCTGTCGTATTTCTCAGGCGCGACGAGTTCAACGACCAACTGAATGCTCTGGTTGTTACCAGCAAGGCTCAGTTCTTGGTTGTGCTGCCTAGACTTGAGCCCACAAGTAACGGTCAAAGTGCCCTGCAACTTTGCGGATGGTAGAGGCTCTAAGAGGTTTGTGAGAGCTAGATTAAAGATCCTGCGATTCTCGAGGGATCGCGGTGGAATTTCCGACCGTTCTTGTTGGATTTCACTCAGGCGTTCGCTGAGGAAGCAGAATCCGCCATCGCGTTCGGCAAACGGAATCTTTGGGTTGTTTTGCAATCCATCGATCGCCGCGTCGATACTGGACGCATTGGATGGCGCACCGACGGACGTGTGCAGTAACGCCGCGATGTTTTTCTTTGACGCTGGGATGTTCCCAAGAATCTGTAGAATTGCGACCGTTTTTCCAATGTCCAGATGAAGTTGGGAACCGGGATAGTGGATGCCAATCTTGCCGTAGGCCGCATAGATCGTCTTCGACGCGCGCTCGATGTCCTTCTCGAGTGCGTCAAACATGGTGACGAGGGTCGCCAACCAACCGATCGATTGTTTGCATGCAGGTTGCTGTCCCTCGGGGCCATCGATCAAGATGTCTTGAATGACCTTGATCGCCGACCGCAATCCGATCCCCCCCGTTGATTTCGCTAGGGCTCCAAGCAGTTGCAACAAGATGTCGAAATGGGACGGCAAGAACGGGTACAAGTCAACGAACGTAGCAGCATCGAAATCTGCTGAGTAGAACTTTGCGTTCTCCAATTTCGTATTGTGCCGCAGCTCTTGCCCTTTTTGCTCGAACATCCCCTTCAGTTGCGTTTGACCGTCAGCTGACTTTTTGAGCAGGCGTTCGTAGCAGATTTTCTTGATATCGCTGGCTGGCAAATCGATCTTGATTGGAAAGCGATCGTTGAGCTTAAAGAGTTCTGGCGAATTGAGGGCTGCGCGAGGATCATCTTCGGTGAGAGTCTGCTGGGCTGTGGCGATAATCCAGACTTTGCCATTGCCGATGTTTTTTAGGTTCTTTGCCAACCCATCAAGATTCAGGATGAGGTTGGAGCTGGATGCCACATATTGCCCAACTTCGTCGATGACAAAGATGATGTATTCTTTGCCAGACCTACGGCGTACGATGTCGAGCATCTCGCTTACCCGGTCGGTCTCAAATTGGACGACTTGCGATGTTTGGCTAGTGAACGCGCTTGCCGTTTTGAATAGCTTTGGATAGAGCTGATGAGCTATTTCTGGAATGAGGCTATCGACGACAAGTAAGTCGTTTTGAACCATCTCCCAGTCAACACCTAATTCCTTGAGTACGATTTTTTTGAACTCGTCCATACGGCCATCTTTTTCAAGCCGACGTTCCAAGGCTGCGACCTTCAAATTTCTTGAATAGCCTGCGTACTCAAGAACCTTGTAGAACAGAACGGTCGAGATCTCCTCCATCGTGTTTCCGGCGAGCATGTCGCTGGCAAGATCCAGGAACACAACCGCGGCAGGAAATGCTTTGGCCGTCTTGGATAGAAGTTGTTTGGTTTGGGCCTTGGTAAAGCGATCCTGGAGTCGCTTTAGAAAAGGCTGGCCATCGATAAGTTTTTTGTCATCGAGTGCCATGCCGAGGTATTTGGCAAATGAACTTTTACCTGAACCATAAAAGCCGGAGAGCCAAACGCCAACTTCGTTAGGGCCACCATGCTCCATCGATAGCTGCATTTTTGTGAGCAGGTCCTCGAATTCCTCCTCCATGTGTGGCGTAACAATATACTCGCTGATCTCTTTTCTGACGCGATCTTCTTGCGAAACACCGAACGAGATGACCTTTTCGATGACACGATGGAGATCGCGAGATTCATCAAAAAGGGATTCAATTTGTTGGGCCATGATTTATTGGATTGATGGGATGCGAATGGATTTAGCCGCCGACATGAACTGACCGATAGTTTCCATCCTCCGGATAGAAACCGAGAAAGCTCAATCGTGTTTTGCCTGTCCGTCGCCCAGGGTATAGGAAAATGGTTGGCACTTTGAATTGTCCATAGAGTTTGCTCTCTATAGCACCGACTCGAATATAGGGATGCAGTGCTTCGAGATCTGTGACGATTAGAATAGCGTTAGGCTTGCTTTCGAGTTGCAGCAGTTTCTCTTCGATACGTGACTGAAGTGGGCTCGGCGTCTGAGCATTCTTTGGCTCTAGAGCGACCTTAAGTGAATTATTGGTACGTTCCCAATCGAGTGGAGATTTTTCATCCTCTTTCAACCAGACCCTTCGAAGTGGAAATTTCGTGTGGATTTCGCGGATCGCATCGGCCATTGAAAAGAAATGCGGATCGAATCCTTTCTTTTTCAAGCGGGTGGTCCAAGCTGGCTTGAACCGCTTAACGTCTAGGATTTCCGTCGGGTCAAAGACCAAATAGTAGACCGGCTCAAAGCTCGCGCTGGTGAACTCTCGCCCCTGCTCGATCTTCCTTAGGAGTTCGTCAAAATTGTCATTCACGGATGGCATCAATTACCTCGTCTATCGTTTTGTATTTCCAAGAGATACTAGTAATGCCGCCTGCTGCCTGGACGATCAGGTGTCCGTTTCGAGCAAGTGTTTGCATGATGCCAATGACATCGAAGCCTGTTAGCCCAAATAGCTCCCAGTCGGGATGATTGACCACTGAGTTGTCACCAAGCCCCGAAAAATGGAGCTGGTAACTCAAGACAGTTGCGATGGCAGTGCTTGGCTTACGAGCAACGATTCGTAATGAGGTTTTGGTGTTCGTCGACTCAAGTAAGCCAAAATCTATGCAACATCCAATCAAATACGAGGCTACGCGACGAATTGTTGATACCGACCAATGGGACTGCGTCTTTCCAGACTGGTTAGCCCGCTCAACGAAATAGAGCGAGTCGCTTCGCTGAAGCTCGGACTTTCCAGAGGCATATGCGCTCCAATAAACTTGCTTGACGAAATCCGAGAGGATTCCGTGAACACGTGCGGTGTAAATAAGCAAGAGCTGGCGGATATCGGCGGACGGCAAAATCAACCGAAGCTCCTTGAGGAGTACCGCCGGCTCAGCATTGTTCACCAAGTATCGTGCCCCAAACCCCTCCCCGACTACGTTCTTGAGTCGACGGGCAGACATCCCTGGAAAGGCGCCTGCTTGAAGCGCTGCTTTGTAAAGATCTAGAGAGGTCATCTTAGGGGACCAAAGTTGCAGCAACGAATCCGTCTCATCGATCAAGCCTAGTCCGGCTCCAAGTCTCGATGTGTACACGGTTCCGATCATTCGCTCTCCCTAAAGTAAGGAAAGACTTCTACGGAACGTTGGAAACCGCTGAGGTAAGTATTCGCGAGAATAGCGATTGTCTTGTTGGCACCAATTGAGGATATGTCTCCACACAATAATGGACCTATTGGATTGTCGGCAGTGGACTTTCCGAAATTCTTTGCAAGGTATTCCGCCGCTTGCTGTCGATCGCTGAGGAGCGGTCGTAATTGTTGGGCTACTTCGAGGTTTTGGAGTCCATCATGCACTGACTGCTCGAGGTTTTCTGGCAATCGAAATAGATGAAACACTTTGCCAACGCCGATTCGCTGGTCGTGAACCAATCGAGCTGCGGCACTGGCTCCTTCCGCTTGGGACAAAAAGACGGTTCGCGGAAACACAGGGGAGAGGAACACTTCTGCGGTCGGGCTCCAGAAATCACTTTGCCACCAGCCTGCCTGCCTCTTTTCGCCAAGGAAACCAACAAGGACTCGCAGCTGGAGCAGTTTGTGGGAAACGTCGGACTTAGTCATTTTTACTCACGGTAAATTCAAAGCGGGATCGGGCAACGACTCTCATTCGATCCATTTGAGGACGGTATCCCTATGATCGCCCAAAAAGGCAGCAAATTCGACAACAGACAACCGTTGATTTCCACCACTTCATTCTACTTTTTGCGTTCAATGGAATGCGGGAGGATTTGTTCAACCGATCAGAACCGAGCCCGGCGTAATGTAACGCATCGAGTTGATTTGTGAAATGAGGCGATAGAATGACTCCCGAGTTTCTTAACCGTTTGTTGAGGTAATTCGCCTGAAACTCTTCAACGGTAGGAATCGGGTCGAGCCGGTTTGTAGTAATCACAGGCGTCATTCGCATGACGATGATGTCGATTTCTTGACCTGGATTTTCGCAGCGAGTCCTCGAATGTTTAAAAGACAATGTCGTTCGAACCGACGGTTTGGCATCCAGCAGCAACGAGCTCGCTATTGGCTTGGACGTTCGGCGCGTCAAAGTTTGCCATGGTCCGAGAAACGTCATTGAAAGAGTTAGGCGGATGCTGCGTGTCAAACAGGTGCAGTTTAGTTAGGCGGCAATAAAAATTGCGATAACAAAGCTCTATTGAATTGGATTGAACGCATTGATTGCTGTGTTTGGATTCGATTGGAATCTATATTCTTGGTGAGCTGAAGAGCACGTTCGATTTAAAAGGCAAAGGGGGCCATGCGCGGAGGTTGCGGGACGGACATCAACAAATCGGTTGCCTACTGCGAGCAATTCATTAAAGAGCCAAGTCGAACGCTGTTCATCATGATCACGGACCTTTATGAGGGAGGAAACCAATCGCAGTTAGTTCGCCGACTAGGAGATATGGTGGCTAGCGGTGTCCGTTGTCTTTGTTTGTTGGCATTGTCCGATAGTGGCAAACCGAGTTACGATGAGTCGTTGGCCAAGAAGCTATCTGCGTTGGGTATTCCATGTTTTGCCTGCACCCCGAATCGATTGCCGGAGTTGCTGGAGGGAGCGCTTCGCGGTACCAACTTAGCGGCCTTGGCAACGAAGATTGCGGCCCCCAGCAACTAGATTGTCGACTATCGCTCCTAGACTCTGAATTTATCAACAACCCAACGTGCGAAGGGCCTCGCTCGTCCACAATTACTTGCCTTTTGGCCGTTGCCAAGTCTCACCCTTTTTGTAGCGTTCGGCTCGATCTTTCACGATCGCGTCCTTGCTAATCTGGATGACGCGATCCAAGACCTTGTCAAACTCTTCCTTGTTTGGTTCTCGCACTTCGCGATGATGCGCTAACTCGACGATGGTTTCACAGGTAAGTTCGGAAAACGTGGGTTGATCGAGATAAGGCAAGACGAATCGCAACGTCTCCACCGAATACGAGGACCGACACTTGTCGATCACCATCGCTTGTTCCTCCGTTGATTTCGCGAGGGACATGGCTTGTTTGAACCGAGCAAGACGTTCTAAGTCATTTCGTTTTTCGCGGATACTGGCAAGCCGGACTAGAGCCTTGAATTCCAAGTTGCGCTCGTTCTTGTCATCCGTGTTCTCGATACGTTTTGCGAGTTTATCGGTAATGCCATGGTCCGACCAATTGCAAAACGCTTGAAGCCCAGCTGCGTGTTGCTTTGGGTTCGAGCTCGCCATAGCGGCTTCCACCGCGTCAAGCGCCTTCACGCCGCCGATTCTTGCCACGGTCGAGAGCAAGTCGAGTTGGGATGCTTCATCTAGTTTGGCTCTTGCGGCCAAGACGGGTTCTGCGCGTTGATCAGGCTTTGCTATGCGATTGCATAAGTTTACCAACGCTTTTTCCGCCGCGTCGCGTTCGGACCCTTTTTCAGATTTCAATACACCTTGGATCATGTCAGGGATTTGTTTCGAGTCACCCAAAGCAGCCAGTGCCGTCATGGCGGCGCGACGCACCTTGGAATCTTGATCCATGGCAGCCGCCGAGATCTCTGCCATCGTGTCCATTGCGCGCCGAGTTACCAAGACTTCTATCAGTGAAACTCGGGTGGCCGAATTCGAATTCTTCATTCCTGCGACGAGAGCCGAATTCACCGTTGAACCACGCAGACGTGTAAGGCTCTTCATGGCCGCCATTCTTAAATCATTGGAGTCACCACTGAGCAATTGCAGCAACAATGGAAGATCCGTTGCGTCCCCCAGTTCACCTAAAGCTCCGACCGCTGCAACGCGTACGGCTTCGTCGCGGCTAGTCTCTAATAATGACAAGACATCAGGTTTGGCTGCTGCATCGCCACGCGATGCTAATGCACTTAGCAATCCGACTTGGGCGACCGGCATCAGCTTGGATAATTGAGAGGCGAACTGCTTTGTCGCGTCAGCTCCTTTGGCTTCAGAACGAACTTGTTCCAAGGCGACGGCCCGCATGTCTTTGTCCTTGTCCTGGAGCAGCTCCAGAACCATGCGAATGAGCTCGGAGTTTTTCTCTTGAGCAGGTGCGGCATTCACCATTAGACTAAGCGATAGCGCCAATCCAAAGCTTTCACGTGATAACCAATCCCATCGGTGCACAGTATTGATTCCTTAGTTCGTGTTAATTCATTGCGGAAATGCAGGCTAGCAGCCCAATGCCACTCACTTTAAGCCGCAACGCGCTAGCGTGCGGGCTGGCAGGCTAGAAATCTCTTGCGAATCCGGCCCTCATGCTAGCGCATTGAGGCTCAGAAATTGCAAAGTGAGTGCCATTAGGCTAGTGTCTGCAATCCGGTTACTTACTCGTGCAAGCTAGCATGCCACGCGTGGCAGCAATTCGGACCTGTTTTGGTTGTCCTTCTCCAAGCAACGACTTGTACAATGCAATGGCGTCGGCCTTGTTGCCAGCGACCAGAAACGCTTCCGCACAGGATAGACTTGCATCGGTTACGGCTAGTTTGGTTTCTGGTGCAGTGGGCTTGGCATTGTTGAGGGTTTTGGCGGCTTCTGGTGTTCGGATCGATCCCAACGCGAGTGCTGCGGAACGCGCGATAGTAGCGTCGGTATCCAGTAACAGTTTGGCGAGCATCGGAACACTTGCTGTATCCTTGCGTTGCCCCAACGAGCAGATCACGCCGACTTTCAGGAGTCCGGAAACCTTTGGCAATGCATCTCTTAACGCTCCGGCTGCTTCCGGAGCAGGATTTTGCTCCAAAGCAACGCGAGCCATATGCGACAGGTCTTTGTCGGTCAGCAGTTCCGCAATTACTGGAACCGAGGCAGCGGTGCCCATTTGCATCAGTTTGCGACAAACGAAATCCTTGGCATCGCGTGAGATTGGGGTCTTGAGAGCAGCGGCCAGACGGGACTCCAAATCTTTCTTCAGTGCGGCATCACCGCGACAGTCGATAACCGCTTGGTTAATCGGCTCGAGGACATTCCGTTCTGTGCCCCAGTCGTATGTTTTCAACGCTTCAAATGCTTGGTCCAACATGATTTTACCTCAGGAGATTCTTTGTGTTTTGATTTTGATAGGGAGAAACTAAATCTGCCATGGTTCGCGGCGAGCGCGGTCCATGAGTCGATTGGCTTCTGCGTCGCCCGGGAATTCTTGTTTCGCAGAATCCCATTTGAGTGATCGTTGCAATTGGTGAGCGATAATGCACAAATGACTGACCGCAACCGTATTGACCGCCAGTTCGATATCGCGGAACGGCTTTTCACGAGTTTTCACGCAATCGATAAAGTCACCGTAAATGCCCCCTTCTCCCTTGTAGGTAGGCACCGCTTTGGGCTCACGTGTCTCACCAGGAGTGCCTTCAACAGCAAGGTTTCCTGTCTTGGGGCGATTGTGAGTTATGACAATCCCGTTTGGATAACGCAAACTTAGGAACTTGCCCTCTTTTTCGTCGTGAAACGTTACTTCCTCGGGCTGTAGCTCACGTACATCAACGGCATAAGTGGCACCACCAAAGTGATGTGCACCCCAATCGGTCATCCCGCCACCTGAGTAGTCACTATACGATCGCCAACTGTTCCCTGCCGTGGAAAAACTGCCGCTACAGCGGGCTGCGTTGTAAGGAGCCCAGGCAGCAGGTCCGAGCCACAAGTCCCAATCGATATCGGCGGACGTTTCTTCGGCCGTCAAATTGCAAAGTTGAGAAAGCGGACCGACATTCACGTTGATCGATTTGATTTTGCCGAGCTCTCCACCCCAACATTGATTCACGATCCCTCGGTAGTCCTCGAGCACGCGCTGGCTTCCACCTGAGACGACTCGTCCGTACCGACGTGCCGCTTGGATCATAAGAGGACCTTCACGGAGGGTGAGGGTTTCCGGTTTTTGGCAGTAAACATCTTTTCCGTGTCGGCAAGCCTCGATCACCATGATGGCGTGCCAATGGTCGGGCGTTGCGATATGAACGGCATCGATATCGTCGCGAGAGATCAGCTCTCGGAAATCGTTGTACACTTTGCAGTCGGAGTTTCCGTAGTGTTCGTTGACCTTGCCTTTAGCGGATTCGCGTACTGAGTTGCGCACATCGCAAAATCCGACGTATTGAACATCTTTGCGACCGAGAAAGTTGGCTTGGTCACCTTTGCCCATGTTGCCGATGCCGATGCCTGCCATGACAATTCTGTCGCTAGCGGGAGCGCGCAAGTTATTCCCAAGCGCGGCTGAAGTGATAATGTAAGGTGCGGCGAGAGTAGCGCTTGCAGCTTGAATAAACTCGCGACGTGTTGTCGTGCCCATGGAGGACCTCGCTAGTTAAAAGGCGGGAAAACCGGACCAAAAAGCCGGTAACGGAAGGATTTCGAGTCTAACCTAGTGGAACTGCAGAAACAAGTACCACATGCCGACGGCTTTATGCCCATTGGCACTCACTTTGTAAATTTTGAGCCTCCCTGCGCTAGCATGAGGGCTGGAATTGCAAAGTGATTACTAGACTTCCCGCCCGCACGCTAACGCGTTGCGGCTCAAAGTGATTACTAGACTTCCCGCCCGCACGCTAACGCGTTGCGGCTCAAA
>JAYTVM010000572.1:0-37956 GCA_043743995.1 Pirellula sp.
GTTTAAAATGCTGCCGTTGTGGTAGCGATCGGTGATTTGGAAACAGGTTAAGTTCAAGGGTTATTTGATGGGTAAGAACATTTTTGTGGGTAGCCTTGCATGGGCCACTACGTCCGAGAGTCTCGAACGAGCGTTTGCTCAGTACGGGGTGGTTACATCCGCCAAGGTCGTCAACGACCGTGAAACGGGTCGTTCCAAAGGTTTTGCGTTTGTAGAAATGGAATCGGGTGCTGACGAAGCTATCCGTGCATTGAACGGCGCCGAACTCGATGGTCGTCAAATCGTTGTCAACGAAGCTCGTCCTCGCGAAGGCGGCGGCGGCGGTGGTGGCGGTGGCGGAAGTCGTGGCGGCGGTGGTGGCGGCTACGGCGGTGGTGGTGGCGGCGGCAGTCGTGGCGGCGGCGGCGGTTACGGTGGTGGTGGCGGTGGTGGCGGTGGCGGCGGCGGTGGCCGACGCGATCGATACTAAGCCCCCAAAATCGGCGTGGCGTTCCTACTCTGTTTAGCGTTAGGAGCAGCCAAATAGTTAAACGAAGGGACGCTCGGTGCTTTGTGCCGAGCGTCCTTTTTTTATTGCGATGCCAACGAATTGTCGTTATTAGGCGAGCGGCAGACGGAAGACTACCAGGCCCGGCCACCGTGTGGAACGCCCAAAGCGATCAGCGATGGGCGCAATACCGTTCAATTATCTGTTTAACCGTCAGCCAAAGGCGTACTCGATACCACTAATAACGTACGCCTACGGCTAACGGTTAAACGCCTCGCCTTACAAGGTAAAACAATCAATTCGAGGATCCAGTAATTCCGATAAGAACAGTTGAGGAAGTTGCGTAAGGAGTTCTTTGTAGGATTTGGATATCAAACAACCATGAGGTGTGCGGCGATCGATGGCGATCATCAATCCGAATCGCAACCTATTCGGCAAAGATTACCAAAGGTTCGGGATTGCTTGCTATTGTTGACTGCGTTGGTGATCGCTTTCAGCGGCTGTACCCGCTCTCAGTATCGTGCTGCGGCTGACAAGAAGTCCTATTCGCTCATTGCTAGCAGACTGACGGATCCGCGGTGGTTATTGCCGACTCGGACTGTCGAACCCATACAGCAATCGCGATTGGGATTGCCGTCCAACCTGGACTGTAGTCCCAAGCCACCCGATGATCCGGCCGCAGCTCCATGGATGAACTTTCCAGACGGACATCGCAACACCAAATACTGGTCCAAAATCCCGACCGCGAGTCAGATTGAGTCACCAGCCTGGCTCGACCATTTGCCGCATGATGAGGATGGCCAAATCCATTTGACGCAACAGCTTGCATTGGACTTGGCCTTGCTCCATTCGCGAGACTACCAATCGCAGTTTGAGTCCGTCTATTTGAGCGCTCTGACGTTGACCGGCAATGAATTCGAGTTCGCTACGCAATGGAGCGGAGGGACAGGAGCACAGTACACCGCCACGGGATCCGATCTCGGCGGAAACCGTCTGTTGCAAGTGACAGACCGACTTGGGCTCGGCCGAAGGTTAGCGGGCGGAGGTCAGTTTGCGACCAACATTCTCAATTCGTTTTTTTGGGACTTTGGGACGAATACGGCTGGCAGTAATGGATTGTTCGTGACCTCCTTCACTCAGCCCTTGCTTCGGGGGGCATTTCGGCATGTGCGGCTAGAGAACTTAACGCAAGCCGAACGAAACTTGCTCTACGAAGTTCGGGACTTCGCACGCTTTCGCCGCCGATTCTACCTCGATACTTCGACCAGTTTTCTTAATCTACTGACACAAGTGCAATCGATTCGCAATGCTCAAGTCAACATCGCCAGCCTTCAGCTGAATCTCATTGAGCACCAGGAGTTGCGAGAAATGAAAATGGTTGCGCAGATCCAGGTTGACCAGATCTTTCAAGAGTATCAAAACGGTCGGCTTGTCCTTTTATCTTCCCAGCAGAACTTAGCCGCTTCCTTGGACCAATTCAAATTTCAGTTGGGCCTTCCGCCGTGGGTTCCGTTTGAGATCGACGAATCCTTGTTGCGGCAATTTGAGTTGGTCGACCCAAGCTTGGTTGAGGTTCAAGACAAGTCACAAAGACTCTACGAAAGACTACTTCAGTACACGCCGACTGAGAAAACCCGTTCGGAGATCGCTCCCTACCAGGTCCTTGTCGATTCGTATGAAGAATATCTCGAACTACACGAGCAAGCTGCCGAATTGCTTCCTAGTATCAAAACGGATTTGCAAAAATGGCAGACAAGGCTCAAGGAAACGGACCAAAACAACACGACGGAGAGCGATCAAATAGATCACAAACAACAGACGGACCTCGCTCGACGAGTCGCGGCGACCATCAACGAACTCGAAACTGTCTTTGACAAACGCGAACAGTTTGACCGCAAATTGAAAAAGGAAATCGAAAAGTACCACGACAAGCCAAGTCTGGTAGATCACGTTGGGACGGAGAATACAGATGACTCGGCGGAATCACAAAAACCCGAAATCGCAGCTTGGCGAAGTTTGTATACGGCAATTGGCGGACCACTTCGCGAAGATATATCCAACCTTTACATCGCACAGACTCAGATTCGGTTGTTCTTGATCGATATCGACAAGATGGAAATCGATCAAAAAGCAGCCATCACCTTCGCTCATCAAAACCGTCTCGATCAAATGAATCGTGAAGCTCAAGTAATGGACGCATTCCGCAAAATCGAAGTGGCCGCCGATGCTCTCCAAAGCGAACTGAATGTTACTGGACAATTGGGGCTTGGCACGGACCCAGCCAAGAACAATGCGTTTCGACTGGATTCGTCCGCCAATACGTATCGAGTTGGCGTCCAATTCGATGGCCCGCTCAACCGACTGAACGAACGAAATGTTTATCGCGCTACACAAATCGCTTATCAGCAGGCCAGCCGAAATTATGTTGCAGGCAAGGACACCATCGCAAACGAAGTCCGATCCTCCCTCAGGCAGATCGAACTCAGACGGCTCAATTTCCAAATTGCCCGACAACAGCTTGTGGCGGCTACGCGTCAGGTTGACCAAGCGCAGATCAACATTCGAGGGGCATTTCAGTCCAGCACGAACCTAACACGCGATTTGCTTCAATCGCTTCAAGGCCTGTTGAGCGCCAAGAACAACTTGATCGGCAACTGGATCGACTACAAAATTGCAAAAATCCAGCTCTTTACTGTCCTGGAACTCTTATACCTAGATGATAATGGGGCGTGGATGAATGAGGATTTTTCGCTGACTCAGCTCAAGGAAATGATCTCCAAGGAAAACTACTTTCCGCCCGAAATACTGATACTTCCGAGTGAACCGGCGGCACCCGCTATGGGTTCAAAGTCCAGTGGTCCGGGTGATTCGGATCCGCTCTCCGCCCCTCCTGACGTATTAAACGACGTTCCTATGCCCAAGTAAGCCAATGAGTTTTGGTCGTGTAATGGAAGCCTCCGAATCGATTCAATCCACAACAGGTCGCAAGCCGAATCGAATCGTCCAATCGCTTTGGTTGATTGTACGTTTCGGGCTCGGGGTTGTCTTGCTTGGCTCGATTGGATTTGGCACGTTTCAGCTTTATCGACGTCTAGGGCCCGCGATAGGTTCGGAGTCCGAGTTAATGCTACATGTTGTTCAGAAACGCACGTTGGAGGACACGGTCATCGAACGCGGGACCATCGAGAGCCAAAACACGGTCTATGGGAAATGCGAATTGCCAGGCAACGAAAGCAGCATCGTATTCATCGTCCCGGAGGGGACGGTGGTCTGCAAAGGGGACGTCATCGTGAAACTTGAGTCTTCGAAGATAGACCAACAGATTGCACTCAAAAAAATTGCGCTCAATGAAGCAGAGGGCAAGCTCAAGGAAGCCCTTCAGAACCTCATCGCAAAAAAGAACGAGGGGGACGGTAAAATCGTGACCGCCGAGCGAGAATTGCAAATCGCGAAGATCGAAGTGATCAAATATCGGGATGGGGATTTCATCGCAGAGGAGTCTGAATTGCAGAGGTTAATTGCCGATGGCAAAGCGCAGTTGGAAAAGTTCCTAGAGGAACGTCGCAAGATCGAGGAGTTAGTAAAAAAAGGCTATCGATCGCCCGAGCAGCTAGATGAATACGGATTGCGAGTAAGAAGTTTCGAGAAAGCCGTCCAACGGGATGAACAGAAACTAAGCAACCTAAGGAAATACGATAAACAACTCAAGATGACCACCTTTGAGGGAAAAGAAACTGACGCAGCGAAGAAGGTTGAACGCGAGAAGTCCACAGCTGCTGCTGAAATTGAGAAGGCGGAATCTACCATCGAAAGCGCGAAGAACCTTGTTGAACTTCATAAATCGGAATTGAATGACTTGCTGGAAGTACTGGCGAAATGTGAAATGAAGGCGCCGCAAGACGGAACGGTCGCCTATGCAAACCAACCATGGTTTGATGCGTCCGAGCGGATTCGGACGGGATCGAAAGTCTTTCAACAACGCGACATCTTTTTCTTGCCCGACATGCTCAATATGCAGGTCAAGCTTGGCATTCACGAATCGATTGTCAATCGAATCAAAAAAGACCAATCGGTTTCGATTCGGTTGGATGCTTTCCCTGATATCAAATTGAAAGGCAGTATCTCGTATGTTGCAGAGCTGGCAGCCAGCAGTTTCGATAACACCAAAAATTACGATGCGACGGTTGTCATCAAAGAAATTCCAGAAAGAATTTCTTTGAAGCCAGGTATGACGGCAGAAGTCGAGATCCTGGTTGGAATTTACGAAGACATCTTGGCCATCCCAGTTGGCGCGGTTACCGAGCACTTTCAACTGTCGTACGTTTACGTGGCCAAAGGATCGGAATTCACACGCAAAGTCGTAAAAACCGGACGTATCACCCACTCGTTTGTCGAGATTCTCGAAGGGCTCGAACCTAGCGAATCGGTTGCGATGGACGCTTATCGCCGCGGTACGAACGACTTCGCCTCCGCGGAACGGAAAGCCGGCGGTAACCAGCCCGCCACCGGCCCCAGCACGGACTCGGCAACAGGTGCCAAGCAATGAGTCGGCGATCCTGGTTGCATTGGGGCGGCATGTTCTCCACTGCATTGCGGAGTGTGATGATGCACAAACTGCGATCCTTTCTGACTATCCTTGGACTCGTCTTTGGCGTTGCGAGCGTGATCGTTATGCTAGCCGTCGCCGAAGGGGCAAGTCAAACCGCGCAGCGTCAGATCGCATCCCTTGGAATCAACAACATCATTGTTCGAAGTGTCAAGCCGGCTGTCGACGCCCCCTTCAACTTCCGATCGTTCATCCAAGATTTCGGTCTAAAATACGACGATCTGCGCCGTATCCAAGAAACGCTTGACACCGTGGTTCGCATTACTCCATTGCGAGAGTTCGTGCATGAAGCTAGATACGAAGACGCAACGATCGATGCGAGGCTAGTGGGAGCTGATCCGAGCTATTTTGAAGTGAATCGTTTGCAACTCGCACGGGGACGCTTTCTCGATCCATCCGATATGGAATCGCGAAATAACGTTTGTGTCATAGGAGAAGACGTTGCCACGAAAATCTATCCCGGTCAGTCCGCAATTGGCAAATCCATTCAAGTGAACAACCGCCATTTCTTTCGTGTGGTAGGAGTCTTGATGTATCGAACTCCGTCTGCCGGCATCGGATCATCTTTGGCCGCGCAGGACTTGAATAAAGATATCGTCGTGCCGCTGACGACCGATCGAAGTCGGATTGGCGAGATCCTTTCGAAACGGCAGCAAGGCAGCTTTTCACGGCAACGATTGGAGCTGAGCCAGATCACGATTGAGGTAGCCGATCGTTTTCAAGTCAAAGCCACCGCCAACGCGCTCGACGGCCTGTTGGCCAAATACCATCCCAACAAGGACTACGTGATTACTGTTCCGCTGGATTTGATTGAGCAGGCTCAAGCGACACAGCGAATTTTTAACTTTGTATTAGGTGCCACAGCAGCCATTTCGCTATTGGTGGGTGGCATTGGAATCATGAACATCATGTTGGCGAGTGTCAGCGAGCGGACTCGGGAGATCGGTATTCGGCGCGCATTGGGTGCCCGGCAGTCGGATATCGTTTTGCAGTTCTTAATCGAGACTGCGTTTCTATCCTCAGTTGGAACCCTTATTGGTCTTGGCTTTGGAGTCGCTTCCCCGCCGTTGGTCTCGTACTTTTCGGGCATGACCACCATTGTTTCACCATGGTCTCTCGTCATTGCCACGGCGGTATCGCTCTTCGTAGGAATCGCATCGGGCATTTATCCAGCCAGGCAAGCAGCAAAGCTCGACCCCATCGAAGCTCTTCGTCATTCGTAGGCGACGTCGCTCCGCGACTCGCGGTCAGTGTAGCCGAAACACCCCGGGACAATTGCCTCTCAAGAAATGCTTTCAACATTCGGTCGCACCGTCATCGCTAGGCGAGAACAAGCGTGGACGTCAGTCGGCGGAGCGACTGACCTACGGCATATTTCGTCTGGACAATGTAAGACATTTAAGCGAGCATTAAATCGTGTTTTTCAAACTTAGATCCTTTCAATAACAGGACGGTCGTCGATCCGATGCTCGAATGGCTTTTCGGACAACGCAAACAGTTGCTCAAAAAAGCAATTCAACAAGACGAACTGCAACGACTGGATCGATCGATTTGGCAAGCATCGCTCCTGAGCAAAGACCAACGCGAACAGATCATCCGTTGGTCGCGAGTCTTTATCGCCGAAAAGACTTGGGAGGGATGCAATGGAGTAACGATTAGTGAGGAAATGCAGTGGCATGTTGCGTCCGCCGCAGGAATGATGGTTCTGGCGTATCCCGACTGGTACTTCGACAAAACAGCTACGATTCTCATCCATCCAAAGGCTTACAACGCTCGCGTTCAACCCCGGTATTCGACCTCGACCATTGGGACGGAGTTGGCCGGCGAATTCTATCGAGCGGGTGAGACTATTTACCGAGGGCCTGTCGTTTTAAATTGGCGGGATATTCAATCGGCCGCGAGGGATGCAAGCGATGGGAACCATCTTGTGATTCACGAGTTTTCGCATCAGCTCGACATGATCAACGGCCCATCCGCAGACGGGCTGCCACCGCTACCCGGCAACATCGACGAAAAAATTTGGCTCAAAGCGATGAAAGCCGAATACGTTGCTGCACAAGACATGGTCAGTCAAGGCTATCCGATACTAATCAATGACTACGGACTTACCCAAGAAAGTGAGTTTTTCGCCGTTGCAAGTGAACTTTACTTTCAACGCCCGGAAGAACTGGCAGAATATCATCCGAACGTGTATGTACTGCTAAAACAGTTCTATGTCACCGATATGGCGAGAATCGTAAGCCAAAGCTAGCTCGCTATCAGCCGAGCCGAAGCTACACCTCGCGTGTTACGGTCCCGAGATAAAACGGTTGCTGAGCGACGAGTTCGGTTCCGTCGTTGAGATAAAAACGAACGCGGACGCACCAGGAGATCTTTAGCAATCGCCCCTCGTAGGAAAGGGGAGAATCGGGAAGCGGGACTTGCACCTTTTGCGGAATAGACCAATCGGAAGCGGCCAGCGAATTGCCGGTGAGGCGCTGGAAGAAATGAACCCCCAAGTCTTCCGTTCCCTTGCCTTCGGTCAGCCACACTACCGAAACCTCGACGGCGGAAATTGTGTTCTGCTGTATATTGGCGATCCTATATTCAAACTCGAGAACGTCCTGCGACATGTAGGTCGGTTGTAGGCCAAGCAATCGAATCATTACGGCAGACTGACTGGATTGTTGCGAGCGTGTGGGTACACGATTACGGGAAAACTTCGGGAGTACGATGGCCATCGATTCGCCTCTCCTTCAACAATAATTTTCCAGTGGACTGCATTGTGTAAACTTTGAAACGAGTGCATTGCGTCTGCAGGAATTGAGATTTTGCACTCAAGCTCCAATGGACGCCCCCAATCGATCCTACAACGACCTTGATCCAGTATGTTTTGGAGTCGAACCACTTCGCGTTCCGTTCGAACATCGGTCCCGAAATGATACGTACTTTCCTCCTCGCATACTAGTCGAATTGATAGTTTCTTGATGACCAGCCGTCCGTATTGAACCAACAGCAGTTTGTAGCTTCGCCCTGGCACCAACGGCAGATCCTCGATTTCCACGGTTGTCGATCCGATGCCAATCTCTTGCACGTAAGATCGAAAGAACAATTGTCCGGCTCGCAATCCTACATAGATACCCGGGACCAACAGCATTAAAAGCCGATACTGTACTTCTCCTCGCAAGAATCCCCCGACCGCAAATACGCAAAAGACAGCAATCATGGCATTCCAAGCCATAGCAAACAGTCCGATGGAAATTAGGGCACCTGTTCCGGGCCATTCACCAGGCAATCGATACGTTAGTTTCGCACCTGGGCTGTCCGTAAAGGGAGTCAGCAAAGGAACCATCGGGGGCAACAAGTTCCTGTTGTGGGGTTGGTTTGGGCGGGAGACCAACCCATGCTTGGCAATGACCTCGCGATGCTCATCGCTTGTTGCGACCTTGAGGACGCGATACCAGAAGCCCACTGCACCCATCACAACGAACGATGCCGTGACAGTCGTCAGCAGCCAAAAACCATAGCCAATGCGGACGACCTGGGTGGTCGGCGACAGGAACTGCCAGGCAACCAAAGTCGTAAAACACATCACGCCAATCAGAAAGAAGGAAGCGAAAAAGAGGGCTTCCCCGAGCGAGCCTACGAACCACCAACCGGACATCCGCCCGCCGCGCTTCTTTCCCCATAGTCTTAAAAATGGCCTCATATGCAGCAGTGTATTCACAAGTGGCTGGTTGACCAAGCGGTTTCGTTCGTTATCTGCAGGGCTTGGTTTGAATGCCGTCTGAAACTACACTGATTTCAATCCACATGCCGCACCTTATCGTAGCTAGAACCATCCTTTGACGATTCAAGCATGAACATCCAAAAAACTGAAAACCACGAATCCGACCCGAAACCTTGGTATGCAGGCGGGCTCGCATTTGAATGCACCCAATGTGGTGATTGCTGCAGCGGACCGGGGGAGGGATACGTTTGGGTCACCCAAGCGGAAATACTCACGCTCGCCGCCGCGATCGGTATGTCGGATCGACTCGAAGAATTTGAGCACAAATTCACCCGTCAAATCGGGTCTCAAACAAGTCTCGTCGAGTATTCTGACGGGGACTGCATCTTCTTGGACTCAAAAACGAGAGGCTGTTCGGTATACCCATCCCGCCCGGTTCAATGCCGAACCTGGCCCTTCTGGAAAAGCAATGTGAAGTCTCCCAACGCTTGGGCGCAAGCCGCCAAAAGCTGCCCGGGATGCAATCACGGCCGACTCTATAGCCTTGCCGAAATCAGTGTTAGCCTTGCGAAAGACACCGGCGATTTTTAAAGAATCGCAAGCGAGTTGCATTTATTGGAGATGTGGACCGCCCAAATTTCTATTAATAGCGGCCAAAACTCGCCGACCGTTGGATCCACCTATGCTAATCGACTGTTGATACGAGCATCTTTTCGCAATCGACGGCGGTGCCGAAGATTCACGTACGGTTTGTCGTTGGCATGCTCGAGGCACTGGTGTTGGACTTGTGTTGCTGTTTTTTCGGACCGCAATGTATTTCAACATTCTAATTAATCTCCCCCAATTGGCGATCGATTCGAATTAAACGCTGATCTTGCGTGTCAGTCAGCGACGTTGCTATCAATACACTATCACCAGAAACGGTCGGCGAGGAGCGTCTATCTCTAGGAATTCCCACTTTCCCACCAAGTTTTTCGATTGGACACCCCTTCTAAGGCGATCGGCGACAGAATATTACCAGAACCTGCGTCATGACGCCGAAGCACTTGCAATTCATCGTTACATCTCACGCGTCGGGTTATCAAAACCACAGCCTCTCGGAGGCTGTGGTTTTTTCGAATCTGAAGAAAGTACCCATCACGCTCCGCGTGATGTTTCCTCAGAAACTAAAGGTTTTTGAACTGCGAAAATCACGCGGAGCGTGATTGGTACTATAAAATCACAGCCTCTCGGCGTGCCACCCGAGCCACCCGAGCCACCCAGGCCACCGGAGCCACCCGGCGATTCTTGTCGTTTAAAGTGTTTCTAAAAAATCCTTCCCCGCGTCCCAAAACTCTTCCGGCCACGGATCGTTGTGATGCAGACCGCGGATCGTTAGGAGTTCCTTTCGCTGCGTCGTACATGCGTCAAAAAGCTTCTTGCCAAAACGATATGGTACCACTTCATCCACGTCACCATGCATCTGAAGCAGCGGACCGCTGTAGCTTGGGATCTTCTCAATGGATCGAAATTGATTGCGCATGAGCAGTCGAACCGGAAAAATGAAAAAGTGGTTCGCCGCGACATCCACAACAGAGGAAAAAGTCCGATCCAGTATCATTCCGTTGACCTTCGTTTTGGTCGCTATCTCGACCGCAAGGGCGCCACCAATGGAACGCCCCAGTGCGATGAGTTGATGATCGCGAAACTGCGGACTGGACTTGATCCATTCTGCCACAGCAACGGCATCCGCCAGGATCTCAGCTTCGTTTGCCCTACCGCCAGTTTTTCCATAGCCGTGGAAGTCGAATGCTACGACGTTGACATCCCATCGGTCACGAATAATTGCAAGCTCTCCACCCAAGACACCCAGCGTCTCCCCATTTCCATGGCAAAAGACAATCGTCTTTTTGGAGTTGGCTTTCGCAAAAAACCAACCGTGGATTTTCGTTTTGTCAGGGCTCTCGACATAAAACTCTTCGGCACCAAACTTATCCGGTTGCCAAAAACCATACTCCACCGATGGGGCTGGAAACAAGATGGTACGTTCAAGAAACGTTAGCACAACGAGCGCCCCCAGATAAGTGATGAATGCCACCATAGCCAGCCGCTTCCATGAATTGCGACGGCGCTGGACTTTTGGTTCTACTGGTTTCATATCATGTACGACCAATCGGTGCGTTGTTCGCGAGCGATCGCTCGATTTGGGCAGTGCTGACAGTGGTTGTTTCCAAGCAGCGAGTAACCTTTCTTCATGGCCGTTACGGTACTTGCCCATATCTCCGATTCTTCGCGGAAGATATTCTCTTGACCTACCAGCTGCGTGATGCCAACATTTTTCAGCGTTTGGGCCATCGCCTCTTTGATACCCGAGATCATGATAACGACCTTGCGCTGGTGCATCTTTTCGATAAACCGCTGAAGCACGTCCATGCAAACCGCGTCCGGATTGTTTACCCGTTTGAGCCGGAGGACAATAACCTTTAGACTTTCGGGCGCTTCCTCACCAAGAGTATCCAGTTGCCGTTCCAATTCTGGAGCACAACCAAAGAACATCTCTCCCTCGAAATTGAAAACGCGAATGTAGGAGCAACGTATATCCGACGAGACGACTTCGCGGATCACGCGATCGCTGGTGACCGTCAGTTCGTTCATTTTGATTTGCGCTGCGCGTGGAACATAGAACGCGAACGAAAGAAACACGCCGATCAGAATACAAAATTCAATCGAAATGAGAATGGATGACAAGGCAGTCGCAATGAGAATCCAACGATCAAACTTGGTCGCTCGCAAGTGGTAACCCAGGATTTTGAGATCGTTCATTCGAGCAGCCGTCAGGATCAATACACCAGCCAATGCCGCTTTAGGAATGTACTGTGCAAAGGGAGCCAATACCAAAATGGTAGCTGCGACGCCTAATGCGCTGATCACACCCGACCATTGAGTGGCAGCACCGGAAGTGTGATTGATGTAGGAACGGGTCAGCGACCCCGAACCAGGGAAACAGCGAAAAAAGCTACCTGCCATGTTGGCGAGTCCCTCGCTCAAGCACTGCTGATTCATATCCAGCTTTTGTCCGGTTTTGGAAGCGATCGATTTGGCCATCGCCATCGCCTCCAAAAGCCCAAGAAAGGCAATCGCGGCGGCGCTGCTGGAGAGGTTCCTGGCCAGATTCCAATCGATGGTCGGGCGTTCAAACGCAGGGAGCGAGCGAGGTACGGCAGGTTGCAGCAAAACCCCCGACTGTTTATTCGGATCCATCGCGACGAGGATTAGCGAGGAGAAAGCAATCGCGAGCAACAATTCTGGCAGCCCGAGTCTAAATCGCTTGTTCAATTGACGAATTGCAATTGCGGTGGCTATGGTCAATGTCGCAATTCCAACCGTTGGCCAATGAATTGCTCCCCCTTGGGTCATGTCGCTCCAAAAGCGAACTAAAAAATGGTCCGTTTTTTCTGCTTTCCCTTTGAATTGAAATACGTTCTTTAATTGGTCCAGGAATAGAAGAACGGAAGCACCAAGGGTAAAACCAACGATGACAGAATGGGAAATAAAGCGTGACAGATCTCCAAATCGAAGAAGTGCAATCGCTGTCTGAATCAATCCAATAAAGAACGCCATCATGATGGCTGCGGTTACACGTTGGTCCTCCGGAATGATCGACAGCGCGCTGAACATGGCGATAGAAATCGCATTGGTTGGCCCATTGATTAACTGTTTCGATGAGTCGAGCAGTGCTCCGACTGCGGTCATAATGATGGCAGTGTAAAGCCCCATTTCCACTGGCATTCCAAAGATGCTGGCATAGGCCATAGCTTGTGGGACAGCCACTGCCGCGACCGTTAAGCCTGCAAACACATCCCGTTTGAAATGTCCAAGACTATAACTACGCAGCGAATCAATCGCAGGAACATATCGGTAGATCGCGCTCGCGAGCGGTGACGGCATTCGATTGGAAATCTGGTAAACGGTCTAGGCCAGAGGCCGTTTGCAACGGCGTGAAAAAACAGCTGATGTCGACCGACATTGTAGTCGTTTCCCAGCAAAACGGTTTGTATGGAATTCGCGGATCCAAAGAGTGTGCTCATTATGAGCCGATTGTCTTCGAATTGAACGTGGGATCATGCCCCTCACGCCCAATGGCACTCACTTTGAGCCGAAACGCGCTAGCGTGCGGGCTGGAAGGCTAGAAATCGCTTGCGTATCCGTTGTGCTTCGGTGGATGCACGGCCCTCATGCTCACCGCCTTCCTACTGAACAGGGGATTTACTGTACGAAATGTGATGAGTTTGGCATGATATTTGTACTTGAAAGTTTTTGCACGCGAGGAAACAAGATTTACGCAGTTAAAACCGCGTTACTGGCTGCATGGTCGAAAGTCTTTATGAGGGGATGAATGTATTATGACTGTGAAATGGATCAGAAACATCGGTTTAGGCGCTCTTGCAACCGTGGCTTGCTTAGTGGGTACGAACCCCGTTCAGGCGGACGGTTACAACGGTGGGAACCATTATGGATGCTCGCCGCAGTTTGGATATTCGAACTTCGGTTATCGACCTGTCGTGATACAACAGTATTACGGAACCAATTTCGGCGTAGGCGGGTATGCTCGGAACTACGGGTACTCGAACAACTATGGCGGTTACAACAATTTCGGCGGTGGTTTTGGTGTTGGAGGGTATCCGATGGGCAGTTCCTACGGCGGTGGCAACGGCACATTCCCTCGTGGCGGTTCCTATGGCGGCGGTAACGGCGCGTTCCCACGAGGCGGATCGTACGGCGGCGGCCTTTCCGGACGCTAGCTAACTAACTAATTAATGCTTAAAGTGCCTTTGGCCGGTAAAGATCATTGGGATGCGATGCTCGTTGCAAGCTGCGATGACCTCGTCGTCTTTCCGCGAGCCGCCTGGCTGTATGATCGCGATAATGCCGGCTTTGGCCGCTCGATTAATAGAATCTGCAAAAGGAAAGAAGGCATCTGACGCGAGAATGCTGCCTTGAGATCGGTCGCCAGCTTTTTCGATCGCGATCTCAACGCTGTCGACACGGCTCATTTGGCCAGCTCCAACGCCCACCAAAGCCGCGTCACGTGCCAAGATAATCGCGTTGCTTTTGACGTGTCGCACCATCTCCCAACCAAACGCGATGTCATCCCAAAGTTCTTCGGCAACCGATACCTCAGTCACGGTCTTCCAATTCAGACTCGTCGGTGGTTGGTTGTCCGATTGCTGTACCAAAACGCCACCGCTAATGAATCGATAATTCAACTCCACGGGTTGATTACCAAGCGAACCGGACTGCATCAAGCGAACGTTTTCCCGCCACTTGGGCTTCGTTTGCAATAGCGAAACGGCCTCCTGAGAAAATTCAGGGGCTACGATCGCTTCGATAAACAACCCAGGCTGGCACAGTACTTCTGCCGTTTCGACATCCACCAGTGTATTGAAACCGATCACGCCGCCGAAAGCACTCTGCGGATCGCCAGCGAGTGCCTTGCGACAAGCAAACGAAAGTTTGTGCGCGGATGCTCCTCCGCAAGGGTTGTTGTGCTTGATAACCACAGCCGATGGTTTGGCAAAGCAGCGCACAATCGACAGGGCGTTGTCCAAGTCGAGAAGATTGTTGTACGAGAGTTCTTTGCCGTTTAGTTGCTTCGCATCCGTCAGCGTCGCACTCGGACTGCCAGGCAGTCGATACAAGGCAGCGCTCTGATGCGGGTTTTCACCGTACCTCAAACCACTCTGAAGCTTCATCGAAATCGTTACGCTGGTCGGCATGGCCATCGTCGTTATTGGCTGATTTTCTAAAGACGCTCGCGATAAGTATTCCGCAATGGTCGAATCGTATCTGGCTGTCTCTGCGAAGCACTCTGCGGCCAACCGCAGTCGAAGTCCATCGCTAGTACCACCGTTGCTCTGCAGCTCAACACGGATCGCGTCGTATTGGCCAGGAGACGTTGCAACGGTGACAAAAGCATGGTTCTTGGCTGCGGCTCGAATGAGACTCGGCCCGCCAATGTCAATTTGCTCAATGGCTTCGGGAAACGTCACATCAGGCTTTTGAATCGTAGACTCAAATGGATACAAATTCACGACCACAAGATCGAATTCTAGGATTTCATGCGCCCGCAACGATTCTTTGTCTTCCTCTACATTCCGGCGAGCAAGGATGCCGCCAAAGATCTTTGGATGCAAGGTTTTAACGCGACCGTCCATGACCTCAGGAAATCCAGTGTAGGCAGCCACCTCGGCTGCTTGGATTCCGTTCTCGAGCAGATGTTTTCGAGTTCCGCCCGTGCTGTAAATTTCAACACCTTTTGCCGAAAGAACCTTGGCAAAACCCACCAAGCCCGTTTTGTCGCTGACACTGATCAACGCTCGCTGGATAGACGAAAAGCTACTCACGGATGGAGACTTCAGAACTGTAAGAGACTCGATAATGGGGATATAGATCGCTTTAGATCCAGCGTCCTATAATCCCCGAACAAGCTTAAAATCGCAAGCCTGGATTCCACCTGGAAGTTGCTCAGGAAAGCCCAAATCCTAACGCATTTGTTAATAATTCTATTTCCGATTCAGTCGCGGACAACGGGGGAATGATTGGAATCACATTCCCGATCGGACGTAACCAAACTCCCTTCTTAAGAACCTGACTGCACACTTGTCCAGCTCGTTGCATTTGCCAGGGAATTGGCGTTTTCAGCACTTTGTCGGAAACCAACTCGATCGCCGCAATCATTCCAACCTGCCGAATGTCACCAACTTCGGGATGGGACCGCAACGCGTTTAGACCGTTTCGCAACACCCCCGCTTTGGCTGGTAGCGTTTTCAGCGTCCGCTCCATCTCGAAAATGTCCAACGTCGCATGCGCCGCCGCAGCGGCAAGCGGGTTTCCACCATAAGTATGCCCATGGAGGAAACTTCGGGAATCCTCATGACTTCCTAAGAATGCTTGCCAAATCCGGTGCGATGTCAACGTAGCGCTCATCGGCAAATAGCCTCCGGTAAGTCCCTTGCCGATGCACAAAAAGTCAGGGGTTACGGATTCGTGCTCGCACGCAAACATCGTACCAGTTCGACCCATACCAACCGCAATTTCGTCTGCGATCAGGAGGCAACCGAATTCCATGCAGAGCTTAGCCAATCCTCCCAAAAAACCAGGTGGATGCACCACCATTCCTGCCGCACCTTGAATCAACGGCTCAACAATCACAGCGATAATTTCTTCGGCATGCTGCTCAAGGATGCGACGATAGTCCCCCAAATAATAGTCTGCGGCTTGTCCTGACTCGATACCGACTGGCAATCGGTAGCTGTCAGGGCAAGGTCCACGCAGAACGGGGAATAGCAGCGGTTCAAACATCGCGTGAAAACGAGATACCCCTCCGACACTCACCGTTCCAAGCGTATCGCCATGATAGGCGCTACCCAACGCCAGGAAGGTTGTTCGCTTGGGTTCTGGAAAAGGGCATTGACGCCAATATTGAAACGCCAGTTTCATAGCGACTTCAACCGCCGAGGCACCATCGCTCGAAAAGAACACGTGTTCCAAACCGCCTGGCACAATATCCACCAGACGTTTTGCAAGGCTGATGGTCGTGGGATGACTCATGCCGAGGTTCGTTACGTGAGCCACGCGATCCAACTGATCGCGAATCGCTTGGTCTATTTGCGGATGACGGTGGCCGTGGATGTTACACCAAAGGGAACTCGCACCATCAAAATATCGCTTGCCATCGAGATCGGTTAGCCAACATCCCTCGGCCGAGTCGATGATCAAACCGTCGTAGTTCGACATCTGTGAGAAGGCATGCCACACCACCGTCCGATCAAGCTCTCGCAGCTCAGCCACATCGAGATGTCTACTCATCAATGATCTCGATTTGGATCTCATCCGACACGACAAACACCGCGAAGATGTCGGCTTTGATCTTTGGATTGTCGAGCCAACCTCCGTCGACCAGCGAAAATCGCCAAGCATGCCAGGGGCAAACCACGCTTCCATTGTCAATGCAGCCACCCGCAAGCGACGCACCCATATGCGGACAGAAATCATCCATCGCGTGGAACGTTCCATTCTCATTGAAGATGGCGATGATTCGATCGCCAACTGGGAACGTTCGGGACTCGTTTAACGGGATATCGGATGTCTTGGCTACGGTGATCCGTTTAGCCATGTTGAATCAGCTCCAACCTCAGGAAATTCAATCCTGCCTTGGCGAGCCGATGGTAAAGCACGTCCGGATGGGCTCCGAGCGAGACCGTCGTTTGCTTGGCCTCTTTTCCTCTTCTCGCTAGTGAAAAAGAAAAGTCGGAACTTGGGAGAGATTTCGAAGAGGATACGGCGTCCCAAGTTGGATAAACTCCGGCAGCCAAACAAAGGTCAAGATCGTGTTCTCGACGAAACCGCTCGGCCGCCTCAGCCAACACGACTGTAACCAAGGTATTGGGATCTACATCGTATCCAACTTCACCGGACACTCGGCGCGGTTTGCAGCTTGAATTCAATGCATCCAGCGATGGAAACCAGCCAGCCACTTGTAGTCCGTTCAACTCCAGTTGCGACAACTTGGCAAGGCTATGTTGAATCCAGGCTCCAGCCCCAACTTCCAAAACGCCGAGCGATACACTCTTGTCGATCATCAAACGATGCGTGGCCTCGTGGATGTCAATTTCACCCTCCCCAAAAACCAGCAGTCCAAGCTGGCTATGAATCTCAGCCACAGTCGGTTGAATCTTTTCCTGAAACTCATTTTCATTTGAGCAAAGGGCCGCAATCCGCAAAGTGATGGTGGCTTGTGAGACAGTGATCCCAACAACCGGATCGCGATCACGAAGAATCAAGTTAGGAAGCTTTTTCTCGACATCGCTTTCGCCAATCCCGAACACCTTGATGCTATGAAAGTACCAGCGCTTGGCCCCAACCCCCATCTCCTGAATGAGTCTTGGTTCGACGGTCGCCGTGAACATTTGCTTCATTTCTGCCGGCACACCGGGCAGCGAAAAGATTCGGCATTGACCCGAACCCGATTCGCTTACGACGTTATTCGTGACGACGAAATCGATGCCTGGGGCTGTACCATGCGGATTGTCGATGATGCGAGATCCGAGAGGAAACAGTGCTTGACTGCGATTGCGTTCCGGCATCGGGCGTTTTCGACGCGCAAACAACGACTCGATATGTTGGAGCGCCTCAGGCCTGAGCTCCAATGGTGCTTGAAAAGCCACGGCTATGGCTTCGCGAGTCAGATCGTCCGCGGTCGGGCCAAGGCCGCCCGTCGCGATGACGATGTCGACGCGGCGGGCTGCCGTTCGAAAGGCGTCAACGTTGTCTGTCATGGAATCGCCGACAGTGGTGTGGAACACGGTCTTTACACCAAGATTACCGAGCTCTTCGCTCAACCATCGGCTATTCGTGTCGAGCCGTTGACCGCTGGTCAGCTCGTCGCCAATGGAAATAATTTCTGCTCGCAATGACATATTAATAATCAATCGCCGAATCGCCGCCTTGTCCATCTTGCTGCTTGCGAACTTCCTCCATCGTCAAGGCTATGACACTCACATAGCGACGAATGGCCTCGCCATAGTTCTTGGAATGCTCTGCCGCCTTGGCAATCTTCATATCTTCTTCAATTTGCGAGGATTTTATTTTCCAATCATTTTCACTGATCCAATCATTGAGTTCGCTAATGACTTGGGTGAGGTTGGCGGTGAAGGAAGCGTCTGGTTTGCAGACGGCCTTGCGGTAGGGGCCACGACCATACTGACCGGTTACTTCATTGTTGACACGCTGGCTCTGATACTTGAACCAGCCCGTAGCAAAGGCAACCGCGGCCGCAGCTGCCGCCAAAAGGGCGACTGGAAATTGATTCAGCAACAAGAGTACGACGCAGCATAGCAACCCGATGGCGGTTGCTATCCCAAATCCCACCGGGAATTGCGGAGCCACCGCCGACGGATTCGTGTCCATCGCAGCACCGCTTCGCATGAGTCCATCGTTCTTGACTTCGCCGACGACTACGGTGATGTTATCTGGTCCACCTCTCAAGTTAGCCAAGTCGATCATGGCATTGACGGCAGAATGGATGTCTACGACCTGAAGAAGTACGCCCATTTCTTCGTCGGTCAGTTGACCGCTAAGTCCGTCGCTGCAAATCAAAAACTTGTCGCCAACGCGTAGCGGAAAGGGGCCTTCTAAATCGACGGCCACGGTTCCGTTTGGGCCTAACGACCTGGTTATGACGTTTTTGGGAATGGCATTGCTTCGAAGCGCCTCTTCACTGACTTCGCCAGAGGCTCGCATTTCCCAAACGAGCGAGTGGTCAAAAGTCAATTGCTCAAATAGATTGCCTCTCAAACGATAGACTCGGCTATCCCCCACATGGGCGACCACAGCACCTTCAGGCAAAATCGCCAAGGCGCAGGTTGTCGTTCCCATGCTTCGAAATTCAGGGTTTGCCTGACCGCGTCGGAAAATCTCACCGTTGGTTTCGATCAACGAACGTTGCAGTGCTTCCGATGGTACTCCCTTGAGCAATTTGCCATAGTGATGCGGAATCAATTCAACCGACAAACGACTGGCCAATTCTCCAGCCGCATGCGCACCCATTCCATCCGCCACAATTAATAGGTGACCTGATTTTTGCCAAGCGGATTCGTCCTCGGCCATGACGATCGCAAAACTATCTTGATTGTTCCTGCGGCGCATCCCAACGTGAGTTGCCGAAGCAACGATAAAGGATTCTTGCCAAGAGGGCTGGGGAGTTGAAGATGGCTGATGCAAGATATTCCAAATCTACAAACGTCAAGAGCTAAACCAAGGTAGGAAACGAACGCATTGGATACATGATACCACGAGCCTTGCAAAGCTTCGATTCCCGATTGTATCCGATTTAGGAAATCATCTCGATTCCGCCATTCCTTGGCCACAGACTCGACTCAGGTTATGCAAAATGATCCCAGCCGCCACACTTACGTTGAGTGAGTCCGTTCCCAGGGCCATGTCAATCCTGACGCTTCGGAACGCCGCATTTTGAATATCCAAAGGCAATCCATGAGCTTCGTTGCCAAAAACGACCAGTGCAGGGCCATTGCGACGAAAGGCGCTCAACCCTTCACTGGACTTGGACAAACATGCTGCAATCGACTCCACTCCGATGGAGCGGCAATATTCCAACGTGGACAAGGGTTCCGGCACATCAAATAATTGCAACTGGAACGCGTTTCCCATAGAAACACGCAGGACACGACGCGCAAACGGATCCACACATTCCGGACCAATCAAGACGTCTGAAATCCCCAACGCAGCACAGGTTCGAAATATCGAACCCATGTTTTCCGGATCTTGCAACCCGACCAACATCACCCCCACCCATCTAGAGGAAAGTTCAAGGGATTCCCAAGCCACGGTTTGATACTTCGGCCGAATTCCACACGCCAGATAGCCGCGATGAAAAGCAAACCCTATTAACTCCGAAACTTGCTCACCCGGAATCGCGAAAAGATCCACTTCGGACGGCAACCAACCCATGGCCTCATCCAAATACTTGTCGTCTATCAGAAAGGAATCAATGGCAAGTCCGCTGGCCACCAATCGCTGAACCAATGGCTTGCTCTCCACGATAAACCGCCCGCTAACTCTTGTGAGGTTCGTGGTGCGCAAATGTCGATAAGAATCAAGCCGACTCGAACTGAGATCGGATAAGCGATGAACTGGCATTTACTTTATCCTGCGCACACTCACGCGTTGCGATCCCGATGCCCATTCGTTTTTCCCGTAAACGAATGCTCGGACAATGCACTTTCCACGACAATCCGCGGGCACGGGCAATTCCAATGAAAATTTCCCTGACGGTATTTCTTTCTCCAGCTTCACTATCACGAGATCGCTGGCCCTTGAATAGTTGTCTTGCATGGCCTTGCGTTGCTCATCCGTTCCTTGGAAGTCGCTCACGGTGCGAATGCCGTTTGGTAGCCGGTCTCTCGACAAGACTAATTCCAATTTGAGCTTTCCCGGGTTGGGCGAGCTACCCGTGACGACCATGGGCTCCCCTGAATTCGGTTCCGCCTCGCAATGAATGGGCATTGCTACAGGATGCTTTATTCGAAGGAGCGGATCCCCAAGCAAATTCATCAATCGAACGTGCTCACGGCGCTCCTCGGTTAGATCATGCCCGTCCGGACTCAGAGCTGTTGCCATCTGAGTGATCAGCGATTGCTGTTTCGCGCGAAGCCGATCCACGGCCGATACCTGAGCTTGTGCAGCCTTGTTGTTGCCGCCATCTTGAATGGTCGCAACAGCCTCGCTCGGTTTCCAAATATTTCTCTTTGCATTCAAAAGGATGCCGCCGAGAGTGGGAATCTGATCGCGAAAACAACCGTCCATCAATTCAGTCGACAACTGGCTCAAGCCATACGGCATCGTAACTCGAGAACCTGCGATTACGGCAATCGGGCCATTCTTCTTTGCAAGCAAGGTCTCTGCGAAACAGTCAACGCGTGCGTCAAAGGCGCCAGTGAAACAAGCCAACATCAAGGCGATCGGAGGCCCGTCCTGAACGTCGAATGTCGCAACATCCTCATTCAAGCAAATCGGAATCGCGTCGTTACCCACCACAAAGTCATCGAGCCGGTCGACGTTCCCATGCCCGATATAAACCCAAAATAATCCGCCGTCGTTAATCTTTCCTATAAACGAACGGGTGAGCGAAAATGGGTCAGGGCAATAAGGACTGGTCAGACTGGCGTAAGTCATGTTCAATTGGAAGCGATCGGGGATTCCCTCCGACAAAAGTCGTCTTGCCACACTCTCAATTGCCGTATCGGCTAGCACGCCAAATCCACCCACACCCGCTGTCGCGTGGATACGATCTCTCCATGGCCCAAACGATTGAGATTGTTCATAGTCGATGCTCCGACGAAGCATTCTTGATAATTCCTCTGCGTTCTTAGCTGGCAATCTACCTACCGCCAGATCGGGACATTCATCCCCATCCAAATCGCCATAGTAAAGGTCGGTAGCCATCGTAGGCGTGGTGAATGGTCCCAACTTGACCTTCGTCTCTATCTCAAATGTTGGTGTGATCGACAAGAACTTGCTTTTGCCCGACTTCGCATCAGAAACGGTTCCAACATCCCCGCACAAGAGTACGGCTGTAACCGGCCACTTGGCTAATTGAGCTGCGCGGAAAATAGATCGTTTCAGGTCCTGAGAGGATGATTCGGATTCGACTTTGAGTACTTGATATTCCCGCTCCCGGTAGTTCACCCATTCCTCCAATGCGCCTCCCCAAGACTTCGGACAGACAACGACAACCGAGGACGTAACCTCGGAAACCGCCCGCTGCCCAAAAGCATTCAGCGCAATGACAACCGCCCAAATGAAACGACAATCCAGCACAAATCCTTCCTCCCTGTTTTCCTTTTGCCGGGAGGGCGAGGCTCCTGCCGAGCCAAGCCTCGCCCTCCCAAATATGACCTTCGACACTCAATTGTAACCACAGCACTGTTTGAGATGGTACATCAGTCTGCTTCAGGACATCGGCGGACAATCCATACAAGCTAGCAAACGGGAGTTCCCCGAAATACACCGGTTTCAGTGTTAAACTGCGGCAACTACGTAAAAACTCCGATCGATCCACTTTTTTCGAGGATGCCGGTTGTTTTCAATCCGATGATTGTATCTCGTAGGGAACGTGATTTGGATGTGCCGAAAGTTCAGCTTCGCAATCCACTCGTAACGCATGTTCGTAACAAATGTCTTTTGGGTGGAGATTTAAGAATGAGTTTAAGTAATATCAAGCGAACTATCGGTCGGGCTGCAATCCTGGCAAGCATCAGCCTCGGCTGCAATCAACTCCTGTCGCCGGAACAAGCGATTGCAGGCAATTTGGACAGACAAGTTCTAAAAGTAACGGATCTTCCAACCGTATCGGAGCACGAATTCTCAGCGGTCCAAACGGCATCCTGCAACTCCCCAAATTCGAGTATGGCTTCAGAATCTTGGGGAGTGCAATCGACCTGCTGCGAACCAGTTTGCACACCCTGGTGGGCTCACCGAACCGGTGGTTTTGGTGAAGCGCTCTATCTAACTGCCGGCAACTCAGACTTGATCTATGCCATCGAGCAAACAGGCCCAGGACCAACAGCGTCGCCTACTGGCCCGCTTGGGATCAGCAATATCGGAGAGCATGTTGGCTATCGATTTGGATTCTCGCTGGCTAGTTCCGACTGCAATAGCGTCTACGCCAGTTACACACGCTGGAACGGATCAACCACCAGCGTACTGGACGCAACCGGAACGAATGTCCTCGCATCGGCAGTATCGCACCCAAGCGTCGCAACATCGGGTGCGGCCAGCCTCCAGGCTGTGGCTCGCCAATCGGCTACGTTTCAGTTCGCAGACGTTGCCCTTCGACGCGTTTATAAGGCCAGCAATTGCGGCGTGTTGAATTGGAACGCAGGCTTGCGATATGGAAATCTGGAACAAGGACTATCAGCGGATCAAACCATTTCCGTTGCAACAGGCTTGACCAACGTTTTAACAGATATCGATTTCAATGGACTCGGTGTTCTTGGCGGTCTCGATGGAGAACGCTTCAGCACAGACACGGGACTGCTCGTGTACGGTCGCGCTATGGGCAGCATGTTGGCAGGGAATTGGAAAGCCGACTATCGCCAAACCAATCAGTTTGGCGGTGGCGTGATCGCCAATCACTACGAAGATTTCCGCGTTTCGCCGGTGGTCGACACGGAACTGGGTGTTGGTTGGCAGAATTGCAGTGGTTGCTTTCGTGTCACCACTGGCTACCTGTTCAGCACTTGGTTCAACGCTGTTACCAACCGTGACTACATTGCATCGGTTCGCAATTCCAATCTGTTGAACCTCGATGACAATTTGACCTTCAGCGGTCTGACCCTTCGTGCCGACCTGCGATTCTAACGAGTGGGTTGATGTTCTGTTAAGGACTTTGGAACACTTTGGCCAGTACTTACGTACTGGCCAATCCTTTTTCATGAACGCAGAGTGCAGCCCCCGAGTTCACTCAGGGGATGCTTATCTCTCTCTGAGCCGCAACGCGCTAGCTTGCGGGCTGAACGGCTAGTAATCTTTTGCAAATCCGGCCCTCACGCTAGCTAGCGCTCTGGGCGTGCCACACGATTTATGCTCAGAAAGCGCCACCTGGCCACACGACCGGCTCCCAAGCTGATCTTGACCGGAACAGCGCAGATTCGCTATCCATCCAAAAGTCCGAATATTCCCAATCAATGTGATTCCCGCCAAATCAAGGCGAATACGATGCTCCTTTCGATTGTACTGCCGGTTTACAACGAACAAGAAGTTCTTCCTGCGCTCTTCCAGGTGTTGCCAGCTGTTTTAAAGAAAATCGATTGCGACTACGAATTGATCTTCATCGACGACGGCAGTCGAGACGCAACGCGTTCGATACTCAATGCGGCTGCGGAGCAAGACAACCGCGTTAAGGTACTCGGTTTTAGTCGCAATTTTGGTCAACAGGCGGCTATTACAGCCGGTTTGGATTTTGCAAACGGCGACGCGGTTGTGGTTATGGACGCCGATCTCCAAGATCCACCGGAACTGCTTGAGTCGATGGTCGAGCAATTCAAGCAGGGGTTCGACGTCGTTTCAACGCAGCGCATCGCACGCGACGGCGAGAGCATTTTCAAAAAGGTCACTGCCTCGGCTTTTTATTCGTTGATGCAAAAAGCGGTCGATGAAAGGCTGCCTCCACAATGTGGGGACTTTCGCTTGTTTAGCCGAGGTGCTGTGCAAGCGATTCGCAAGTTTCGCGAACAGCATCGCTTCATGCGTGGCTTGGTGGCATGGCTTGGACTTCGCGAAACAATCATTCGCTTTCACCGCCCAGCCCGAGCTGCTGGCGAAACGAAATACACGCCAATCAAATTGGTAAAATTGGCTTGGACAGCGATTTCCTCTTTTTCTGCCTTGCCGCTCAAGGCATGTTTGTATGCAGGAATTTTGCTAACCGCATTCGGAGTTTGTTATTCGGTTTACGCAGTGTATGCAGCTCTCTTTGTCCCAACCACTGCACCAGGTTGGAGTTCTCTGGTCTGTTTCCAATTGCTCTTCAATGGCGCCACTCTAACGGCCGTCGGTTTGGTGGGGGATTATGTCGGACGAATCTATGACGAGTCCAAGCAACGACCGCTCTACGTACTAGGCGATTCGGTCAATATCCAAGCGTCAGGGTGCGCACATCGCGTTGTGTGGATCAATCCACCCGACTCGGCTGCCGAGCAGAATTCACATCTGTTCCGCAAACCACTCTATCGTGCGAGCGAGGACACTGGGCCGAATCGTGATGAACGACAACCACAAGAACGACGCGCAGCCTAATCTCGTACACCACTCCACCACCCCACCACTCCACCGCCGTCCATGATTCGAAAAGACGTTGCCTACCCACTGCTCTGTCTTTTCGTCGTCGGCGTTTCCGTCATGATGATTCAGGTCGGAAACACGCACCTTTGGGATCAAGATGAAGGCTTCTACGCCACCGCGGCGGCCGAGATGCACGCTAGGAACGATTGGGTCACACCTACTTTCAATGGCAAACTATTTGCGCACAAGCCCCCGATGATGTTCTGGGGCATGATCGTTGGTTATGAGCTCTTCGGTGTCTCGGAGCTTGGAGCGAGGATCGTGTCGACTCTCTTTGGACTCGGAACCATCTTTCTAACGTTCGCCATTGCACGCAAACTTTTTGACACCGCCACGGGTCTGTTTGCAGGTTTGGCCATTGGCTCGTGCATCCTGTTTACGACGGTCGCACGATCTGCGACCGCCGACGCTCACTTGACCTTTTTTACCTTACTCGCATTATATCTATGGGTTTGCGATTACTTCCATGCGCCGGATTCCTCGCGCGAGCAAATGCTCGCTTCCGTTCGGTGGCGAACCTGGATAGCAACGTACGCCGTTATGGGGTTGGCGGTCTTAACGAAGGGCCCTATCGGATTCCTCTTTCCAACGGCAGTGGTCGGACTGTTTCTTTTGACGGAGGGGAAGCAAGCGGCTTCCGCGGAATGTACAAGGCTTCGGAGGCTATGGCTGCAAATTCAACCGTACGCTCCAATGGCGTTTTTCAAGACGGTTTGGAAGATGCGACCTATCACCGCGGCGATCGTCGTATTGCTAGTGGCTGCACCTTGGTACTTGCTCGTTCAATGGCGTTCCAACGGTGAGTTCCTTCAAGAGTTCATCGGTGTGCATCATCTTGGTCGCATGTCACAAGCCATGGACAACCACAGCGGTCCCATTTACTACTATCTGTTGGCATGCTTAATCGGCATGTATCCATGGTCGGCGTTTGCTATTCCAACTGCGATGAGTTGGTTTGGTCAAGCGAGCATGCCCGCGCAATCTCGGGCGGTTCGCTTTGTTACAGGCTGGGCGGCGGTCTACCTGGTCATTTTCTCGTTGGCCAGCACCAAGTTGCCAAATTACGTATTGCCTGCCTATCCGGCCTTGGCGATCATGATTGGACGCTACTTTGCATTATGGACACTAGACGTGAACGCCGTCAGTCGCGGTTGGCTGAACGCTGGTTGGATACTCTTGATCGCATTCGGAGCGGTGATCGTGGCGGGGTTTCCAATTTCCGGTCTCGTCGAGTTTGGAGGCCAAACGTTGCTGGACCGAGTTGGCATGGAGCGAGTACTTCAACAGCGATTCGTGTGGCTTGGCGTGGCTGGTGCTCCACTTGTTATTTTCGGAACGATTGGCGCATGCCTACTTTGGAGCAATCGCCCACGGCTCTCAGCTGGGGTGTTTTGCGTCGGAGCTTTGTCGATGATCGTTACGCTTTGTCAGTACGTTGCACCCGAACTGGACCGGTTTCAATTGGCACAACGGGTAGCTCAACGCTGGAGCAAGGATTTGGAAGCCAGCGACTCGCACGTAGCCGTCTTGGGTTATTTTCGACCCACTATGGTTTTCTACTTTGGACGCGAGATCGATTTCTGCCAATCGACTGAGGAGGCGATTGATTTCTCGCTCTCTGGTGGGAAATCGATATTGGTCACAACGGACAAGCAATACGCCCGGATTAAGAATCAGTTGCCGGAATCCACTCAGGTCATCGAGCGGGTTTCACAATTCCCGAATCGAGGCGAAGTCGTGGTTCTTGGGGATAAGTCATTGAAGCGATAAGGTTTCGCGAATATCATTCGAGAGATGAATGAGACTGACGATGAGTTGAAAACGGTTGCGATTTTTGCATTGCACGCGCCGGCGGTACTAGGCTCGGAGGAACAATGGCAACGGGTTGCAGAGCTGTTTTCCACGCGGTTGCAACATCCGGTCTGCGTTGTCCATTGGGCCAACGACGAACAAAGTTTCGATGCGTTTCAATCGACCATCGAGTGGTATTCCGATCAGGGGTTCCAACGGTTTGTCGTACTGCCGATTGGATTGGATCCGTTTGATTTCCAAGCTCTGAATCCTGTTTTCGTGTGGATGCGAACTAAGAAACAAGGCGTTCGCGTTCACATCGCGAGGTCTTGGACGACCAAGGATTGGGTGGATGCTTTGCTTCCAGCTGTTTTGGACGCAACCGTGCAACTCAACAGTACTCTTCTTTTGTTAGCGGATGGGGATGATTCGGTAACGGATGTTGGATTGGAGTTGGCTTCTCTGGCGTATCACTTCCAGCAGGCAAACGAGAATTTGGATGTGAGATATGCTTTTTTGCAAAAGCGGCATCCAGGCTTATCCTCCGTTTTGCTCAAGTTGGATTTGGAACAAATTCAAAATGTGGTCGCGCTTACGTGGCGAATGAAATCACGCTTGGTAGTCCACAGTGTGGTGGAAATCGACTCACGTTGCTTACTTGAGCATTCGGGCTGGCAGCATGTGGCGCTGGGCCTGTATTTGGATGCGGTGGCTACTAGGTCCATCGAACGCTACTTTATGGCCAGTCAAAGCAACATGGATTCGGTGGACAACAAGACTCAATGCGGGCTGATCGAGCTCGACCGCGAAGTAGACGCCATCTTGCCTTCAGAGTATCGGGGTAGAACCGAGGACGTGAATCCTCAATCGATGGGGGCTGCATTGGTCCACTCGGAGCAATTCGGCGAAGTCGCTTGGGATGAAATATGGACCAGCTTTTGTGACCTTGCAATGGCGGGAGGACCGCCGCATCGTGGCCGATTGCTGGAAGCGATAACGGCGGAACAGGCGAACAGGAATCTACCAGCCTATGATAATGTCGTTCGAGAGATCCGACGAGGTATCGAAATGGTTACCGGACTGCAGACCGTGTCAGCGGACGCGCTCGGGTGGGTTGGTGTCGTGTGTGACGACGAAGCGATGGCGGTTTGGTTGATGAGAGCTATCATCGTTGAAAACGTGATGGTTCGTCGGGAAGGGGCAGTGTTGTTTCTGCCTGCCGGTCCGGATTTCAAAGTGAAAAAGGAAATCAAGAACGTCATTACTTCGGTGGCGAAAACCGTGCACTATTGGCGAGCGCATTTGCGACTCACTTGAACTCGAATCGTGTCGCCGTTCGCTCCTAGGCGGTGAATTTATGTACGCGAAAGTGCGTTAGCGACGCAACTTTCGCGGAGCGAAAGGCGACAGATAGGCACGCGGGAGACGGTTGCCTGGCCACTGTGTGGCACGCCCAAAGCGAATGCGGTGGGCGTGGGAAGTGTGAAAATGTCGCTAGCGATTCACCAAGCCCTTCGTACCTCAGGGCGTGCCAGCCTGCCTCTAGTAACCTGCAACATTTCCAAGGAGGAATGACCCTATGGATCAGGTTCAATGAGTCGGCAGAGAGGATTCGATTTGAATCATTGGTCGTGGCTAGCGCGACCCGAAAGTCGCCGAGAACCGAGTTGCCACCAACGTCGGCCATGGACCAAGCTTCCTTCGGTTTGTCGTCCATCTAGCTCATCGGACGAACGTCGCTGGCTTCGATACGAGTCCCGCCGCGATCTTCGCCGGCCATCGTCATCGGCTCTCGCCGGCATTCCGAGATTACTACTCCGCTTGGTTTCCGGCTCCAGGACATTCTCGCGATTCAAAGCGAAGCCATGAAAGCCAATTTTGAGCTATTCGCAACTTGCGATGAACCTGAGTTGCGAAGGCAGTATGATCAGACGATCGATCAACATAACGAGAATATTGCCAAGAGTCGCGACTTGCTGTCAGTGATTTCGAATCTCGATCGCAAGGCGCAGAATGCAGCTCTCAGAGCCGAGCAGGAAACATCTCGGTCTGATGTCGATCGGTGTCGAGCGCAAGCAGTTGCGTTCAATAAACAGGCGGAAGAATTGCGTTCGGAGAGGAAGGCATTGGAGCGTTCCAATAAGGACATTCAGAACCGGCGTGATCAGATTGAGAAGCAGATGCGTGCTTGGTAACGTTAAGTAATCTTGATCTTTGACAATTTGGTTGGGTTTAGTTAGAGCCGTCGGGAGTGGTGAACCCGGCGGCTCTTAGGGTTGACATTAACGGTTGCCGTTTGCAAACGTTGTAAACAAAGTGATTTCTACAAGTCGAAGTCGTTCAAAACATCCGTATTCCAATGCGAAAAGATGTCGTCTGTTGGGCCAGTCAATCGCTTGGATTGGGATGGCACTCGATTCTCGCTTTTCGCAGGTTGTGTGGACTGTTGAGTACTATACTCTGACCGTGGTGTAGCTATTCTTGGCCCGATGGTGGCTCGGTCCATTTCGAAAGCACTGGCTAAACGGTTTCGCACAAAGTCATCCGACAACTGGGTAAATGCAGAGTCGATAGCCTTGGACGTCATCAGGGGTGCCATGGCTGAGGCCACGAGCGGCACGCTGTTACCAGGCGGTGGTGGATCTGCGATGCCTTGTGGATTGATGTTGCCTGCCGCCAATGCGAAGTCGGCCAATCGCTTTTTCGTTTGACCGGACATGCTATCTTCATTCCAGTTCTCGAAGATTGAGTCCGCCTGGGCTAGGAATGGATTGCTCGACGTTACGCTTTTTCGGCTGGGCTTTTCGACCTCTGTTATCGATTTGCCTAAAGCGACCCTCGGGCTCGGGCTGGCAAGCATACTCGCGGGCGTTGGTGGATCGGCTATCCCTTGTGGATTGGTATTCCCCACAGCCAGTGCGAAGCTCGATGATGGTGAAGCAGAACCGTTCGTATGGATTGTCGCTGAATTGAACTGGTAAACTCGGTCGGTGTTGTTGTCCACGATCCAGATGTCATTGACGTTGGTCGGATCGATGGTGAGCCCGGTTGGACTGCCACCACCTGAAGTAATCGTCCAATTTCCAAGTGACGATCCATCGACACCGTACTTGAACACTTTGTCGGTAGTAGGAGTGTTGTTCAGAACCCAGATACTTGCACCGTCGGTAACAAGGTCCGTTGGACTGGTATTGCTACCGTTGAGGGGAAAGCTGCTCGTAGCGTTCTGACTCAACGAGGTCCGGGTTGCAGCGCCAGCGTACTTAAACACCTTATCGCTTCGGCTATCGACGATCCAAACGTCGGTGCCATTGGTCGTGATGCCTTCCACTGTCGCATTGCTGGCGAGAGATCCTAAGGACCACGAGCCCATCGGTCCACCGCTGGTGCTGTAAACATAGACCTTCTTGTTGGCATCGACGACCCAGACTGTGTCACCCGCTGCAGTGCTGGCTGCTCCGCGGGGTGCCGTGTTACCGCTGCTGAGCGAATAGTTTTCGAGGGCCGAACCTTTCGCTGCGTACTCGAAGGTCTTATTCGTGCTAGCGTCATCGACGACATAGAATTTCGTTGGCGGCGATTCTTTGTCTAAAATCGTGGCGACACCTTGGCTATCGGCGATGGTCGCACCGACAGGAGTCGACAAATTAATAAAGAAGTTTTCAGTGCCTTCCAGTGTCGAGTTATCGAGAGTGCGGACGATGATCCTTTTGGTGAACTCCCCCGGAGCGAAAGTGACTGTCACTAATCCGCTTGAAACATAATCTGCGTTGAGACTGGGTGTTCCGAGGGCTGTACCATCAGCAGTTTCGTAGCTGACCGAAATGGGATTTGGAGATGGAGCATTTAAAGACAATGTGAATGCTGCCGCCTCAGCAATAACGAAGCGATCGACGTAGTTGCCACCACCGTTCCCTCCGTTGTAAATGGTGTTATTCGGTCCAACTATAAAGGACCAGGAATCGCGTCCTGTGTCGAGGCTAGTCTCCATTGTTCCCGTCAAGACGTTGAATCGGGCAATAGTCACCCCATTGGAATTTGTTGAAGTTCTATAACTTGCATATAAATGACCATCCGATCCAAACTCTGCCCACATTGTTTGACCGCCGCTAGGGTTTGAGGCAAAAACCCCCTTCGGCGCACCCGTATTTCCGTCGTATTTGAGGATCGAGGCAGTTAGCTGACTAACAACATATAGATCACCGTCCGGACCAACAGAAACATTCCGAGGTTCATTGAGCCCCTGGCTTCCAGTGCCGACGAACGACGTGACGATCGAACCGTTCACTTTCAAGATTCGATCAGATCCTGCATCCGCTATGAGCAAGCTACCGTCAGCAGCAAACTCAAGCCCGTATGGTCTGTTCAGCCCACTAGCAACCACACCGACAAACGTACCCGTTGAATCATACTTAAGGAGTTGGTTCGAATTTACGCTCGTTACGAAGAAGTTCTTATTGCTGTCGAAAATCAGATCACCCGGTGAATTGAGTCCGCCCGACCCCGCTGGGACAAAAACATCGAGAAATGCGCCGGACAGGCCGTCATATCTGAGAATTGAGTTGTTTAAAACGCTTGCTACATACAGATCCGGAAGGTTGTCGGCGTTTCCATCGGGACCAAATGTCAACTGTCTCGGCGTAATGAGACCTCCGCTTCCATCTTTTACGAATCGATCCAGCAAGGTAATTTTCGTTTCGCCTTCCGTGGCTGTTGAGTCGCTGATCGAAATGGTTGGTTGAAAACTTCCTTTTTCTACGTTGAAATGTGCGAGCACCAAGTCTGGAGCTAGAGCATGGTCATATACTTTTAGCTCGTCTATCAAGCCATTGAAGAGAAAATTGTGCGGTGTTGTAGGGTATCCCCCATGAGAGCCAATACCGATGCCTGGATTACTTGCGAGATCGAGATCACCAAACGGCCGAACGGCAGTAGTAATTTGCGACATCAACGTACCGTTAAGGTAGATTGACATGGTGTCATACCTATGGTCGAGTGTGGCAGCAACGTGCACAAACTGTCCAATTGGTACTGGAGTCGACACGCTGGCGGTCTCCGTTAGGCTCTGAACTTGGAATTTCAGTGCCGCACCTGGCTGAAGAGACAATTGGTAAGGATCCAGCCCACCCCGATCGTCTCCTCGGAACAAAATTATCGCGCCCTGCAATGTTGGCGCTGCGTTAACCTTAATCCAGCCTTCGATTGTCAAAGACTGAGTGAGCTTCAGACTTGGCGAATCAGCCACGTTAATGCGATCATTGATACCATCTAAACTGAAAGCTTGACCCATTTGGCCGGCCACGTAATTTGCTCCGTTAAACAGCGTGCCGTTATTGCCACCGGCGGAGTCAACAGCTGTGTTTTCGGCACTCCAAGCGGCCACCACTGCCATGAGCGATCGTTCTTCAAGTCTCTCCAAACTAAGGCGGTTTCCAAAACCTTTCCTTAAAGAGCCTTTAAATGAATGGTTTCGCTTTGCTCTCCTGAACTTCGTAAGCAATTTCGCAAGGTGATTCATGGTTTTCTCCACTTCGTTTTTTACGTTGTACTTTTCGACCACAAGTGCGTTGTGACGATAATTTTGTTCTCGGCGAGTTGTCGTTTTCATTGGATCTGCTTTCGATGGCTTGCTAAAATGGAAACGCCTTCCACAGCGTGCAAACCTTGCGCTGCATTGCGTCCCGGCTGGTGAGGAAGTTGCTTGCGGCATAGCCTCGTCGGTCGGATTTATTTTTTAATTACTTTTCAGTGCCAGCCACTCTATTCCACCTCTTCGCACAAGTTTTCACGTACCAAAAGTATTAGCTGGTTCCCTTGCGACAATCATCACTGCGAAATCTGGTTCAAAAATGGCTACCCATTTTTGAAATCTTCTCCTGGATTGTTGCGAGAAGTCGAAAACGACAGAAAAACTACTTTCCTTTCGGTGTCGCTGAATCGCTATCTCCCGATTTGGGAACGATGTTGAGTAGTTTGGTTGCCTCGTCCCGGAAGCGGAGAAGTTCTTCATCCTGCGACTTGACCTTTTCCATCGACTCCACAGCTTGGTCGTACCACTTACGAGCCTCCTCGTTGTGGTTCAATCGCCAATGTGCCATGGCGAGAAAGAGATAATCAATGCTACTCGGTTCTCGTTTGGAAACTTGACTCAGCTCTATCGACTTTTGGAGTGGGTCTATGGCTTCTTGCCATTGTCCAGAATAATAGAGCGCTACCCCAAGTGTGTTCCAATTTTCGGAAATGGTGGGGCCTAGTTCGACCGCCCTTCGCCCATGTTTGACTCCCTGTTCTAGGTCGGAATTCGTTGGTTCCCGACCTGTCACCAAATACCACGCCAATTGGTTGTAGGTAGGCGCATAGGTCGGGTCAACTTCTAGCGACTTTTGCAAATCGGCCAAGTGCAATTCGCGTTTTCCTAGTTGCTGATAAGCTATTCCTCGACGTACATAACTTCTCAGCAAATAACTGCGAATTTCGGTTCCTGACGTAATTACTCTTGTACAAGAATCGATAACGTCATGCAGTCTGCCTAGCTCCAGTTCACTTTGGCTCTTAGATACCCAATAAGCAGTAGCCGACGGTGACCATTCCACAATTCGAGTATAGGCAGCAAGGGCCAATTCGATCTCGTTTCTGGCCCGGTGAATTCTCGCGCGATGTTGGTTGATCGATACCGTATCGTCAAAGTCTTGGGAAGCCAACTCGTCCAATAGCAGCAGTGCAGCATCATATTTCTTAGATTGGACAAGCTGTTTGACTTCATCGAATTTTTCATATTGCTTGTTGCGAAGATAATCCGCGGACTCCATCCATTCGTAACCGCGCGTAGCGTCCCAGACGACAATGACTCCCTCGCTGTCAATTCCCGCCAAGCGACGTCCGTCCGGACTCCAGGTAAGTTGGCTTAATTTTAGGCCCTTTTCCTGAAGAATGAGGAGTTCATCGCAAGTTTCCGCATCGATTATTTTCACTTGACCATCGTAGCTGGTTGAGGCGATTCGTTGATTGTCGGGTGACCAAGACAGACTCTTAATGCCCCGTCCATGAATATCCTCGCGTACCAGTAGTTGCCCCGTATGGGCGTCCCAAATACCCGCCAGTCCACTGCGGTTGCCTGAAATCAACCGCGTACCCGCCGGGTTCCAAGCGATCGCCTTGGCCAAGATACGTTCGGTTCCGAGTTGCAGTTTGTGAACCACATGGCCGGTCTCAGCGTCAAAGACATTAACCCATCCCGTCCAGTTTACGCCGTCTTGTTGTTTCAGGGCTGATCCTGCGACAGCAAGCCTGCGACTGTCGGGTGCCCACTGCGCTGATTCGGCTGCGTCAATATCCCATTGAAAGGTTGACTGTTGAGTCTCGGCATTCCAAATTTCGATTCGGAAGAAGGTCTCTGTTTCGGATGAAAAGGCGGCTTTTGGTTTATTGACCCTACGAAACAACGCCATATGCTTTCCATCAGGCGCCCAACTCGAGCGATACAAATTCAAATCTTTCTCACCAGGTGGAAATTGATCGAGCTGCGTAGGTTTCGCAACGTTCTCGCGTTCAGCCCGCTTGAGATTGGCAGCGAGATCGAATTGCTGGATTGATTCGGGCTGACTTGACCACCATGTTCGACCGTCCAGTTGCTCCACGCGCCCAGTTGTCGTTTCGACCCGGCCGTTGGTGCCGTTCTGAGTGGTAAAGTGTAGCCGCGTCCCCGAAGGCTCCCAATGCAGTGTAGATGGTTTGTCGAAATCGATTGCGTACTGTCGAGAAGTGGACCTATCAACCATGCTCCAGATCTTTGTCTTCCCATCGGTACTTCCAGACACCAATTGCTCCCCGGTATCGTTCCAGGCGACTGAGTTTACCGCCTCGGTATGACCATAAAACGTCGCTATCAAGCTTGCGTCAGCCAGATTCCAGACGCGGATGGTTCTGTCGTCTCCACAAGTGGCAAAGGAAGTTTGGTTCGGATTCACCGCGAGACTGCTGATTGAGCCTCTATGGGCGTCAAACTCATTGACCGTAGCCCAATCGTGAGTATCGAATACAAGGCAAGATCCCGAATTAGTGCCAACGATGAGCCAGCGACCATCTAGAGTAAATTCCACCGCAGTCGTTTCTTTCCCGATAGCGACATGCGCCACATGTTCCCCGGTGCGGGGATTCCAGATAAATGTCCCTAATTTCGCCCAATTGACTGACAGCGCCAATAAGTCCAGCTTTGGATTCCAACTGACGTCACTACACGTCACTCTGACAGTACCACCAATTTTATCGGTACCGAATTGCGCATGATTCAATACGAATAGGCACTCTTGTTTTTCAACGTCCCAAACTCGGCAGGTACCATCCATGGAGGAAGAAGCTAGCTGTCTCCCTTCAGGACTCCAACAAACAGCCTCAACAGAGTACCTGTGTCCAACAAGTTTGATAACATCATTGGTCCGAGAGTCCCAAATGCGGATTGTATTGTCGTTATAGACACTTCCCCATGCCAATCGATGGCCATCTGGACTCCAGGCAGCGCAACGTTCAAATGTCCCGGCGCTGGCGTTTTCGTAAACTTGCATTCCAGTTATCGCATTTCGAACTCGAACACCTCCATAACCGGTTGAAGCGATATAGCGTCCATCGGGGCTCCAAGCCACGTCTTCAATAAGGCTTGTGCTTCCGAAAAATGTTCGCTGTTCCTGACGAGATGCTGCTTGGAGGTAAAACCACTCCCAGTGCCGCAAGTCGGTGGCAGTTGCAGGAGGGATATGATTGCCAAGCTTTTTGGACAACCTCGGCATATTGCCGTTCTTAAAATCAATCGCAGCCAATCGCATGTCGGACAAATAGAGGCTCTGGCGAACTGTCTCGCGCTGGCGAACTGCTTCGGATTCAAGTTGTTCTGCTTTCAATCGACGTTCCTCTGCGACGGATCGCTGCTGTTCTGCCGTTTCGCGTTCTCCTTCGGCAATTTTGCGATGGGAATCGGATTCCAACTTTTCTTTCTCCAGAAGCGCTTGCTTTTCCACTACATTCGCGAGCGCGATGCTCTCTTTCTGGAGAGCCTGTGTGGCGAGTAAGGACCAGCGGAGGCTGAATGCGGTCGCAAAAAGCAACATTAAAACGAGAACGGCCGCCGTGGTGAGTGGAGCTCGGTATCGGCGAGCGAATTTGCTCAGTCGATAAGCAATCGACGGTGGGCAAGCTTCGACTGCTCGGCCATCGAGGTAGCGTTCGATATCGGCGGCGAAATCACTGGCGGAGTTGTATCGACGATCTCGATGCTTTTCAATCGCCTTCATCACGATCCAATCCAGTTCGCCGCGCAGTTGCTTGCTCAGTCGCTGTGGCTCCAACTGCCGTTTGTCGGCGATGGTGGACAGGGCTTCGGCATTCAAGGTGCTGATTCGGACACTCGGGCGCGGTGGTTCGACCTCCCGAATGATGCGACGCATCTCGTCATAACCGACTTTTTTCAACGTCTCACTCGCAAAGGGAGTACTCCCGGTGATCATCTCGTACAACAAAACTCCCAATGAATACACGTCGCTGCGAGTGTCGACGTCCATGCTGCTTTGCCCAGCTTGTTCTGGACTCATGTACAGCGGCGTACCAATCATCTGATTGAAATTGGTGTATACGCTGCGATCGCTCAAACTTTGCCCGATCGCCTTGGCCACACCAAAGTCGATGACTTTCACCACGGGAATCGTATCGTTCATCGCGACGATGACATTGGATGGCTTGAGGTCCCGGTGGATAATCCCTTTCTGGTGGGCGTGCTGGACCGCGTGACAGACTTGCAAGAATAGATTCAGCCGGTCGCGATTCCCTAGTTTGTTCGAGTCACCGTGGTCGGTGATCGGTAACCCCTTGACCAATTCCATGATGAAGTACGGTCTGCCGAGTTCCGTGGTTCCTGCGTCGAACACTTTGGCAATGTTCGGATGTTCCATCAGAGCCAGCGCTTGGCGTTCCGCCTCGAAGCGAGCGATTACTTCCTGGCTATCCATCCCCGGTTTAATGATCTTGAGAGCTACCTTGCGCCGAATGGGTTTGTCCTGCTCCGCGACATAGACGCTGCCCATGCCCCCCTCGCCGAGCAGTTCTCGCAGTTTGTAGGGACCGATGCGTTTGCCTGCGCGTTCGGGTGATGGCAATTGCACGGTGGCAGCGACGTCATCCGCCGGCGACTCTAGAAAAGACGGAGATTCGGCGTGAATCTGTAGCAACCTGGAAATGCGATGCAACAACTCCGGTTCCTCGCCACAAACCTGGCGCAAGTAATCGTTGCGTGCCTCGTTTGAGTCAATGCTGCACGCCACCTTAAAAATAGACTTTTCGTCGAGTCGCTGACCCGGCATGAAGGATCTCTCTCTGGGGAAATGAAAAACTCTCTGCACTACAATGCGAATTCGAGCATCGAAATGGCTATCGATTTTCAGAAAAATTTTGAGAAATTCAAAATGTCGGGTCATTTGGAGGTTGATCGAGCATCTCGGCCCGGAGCCAGGTTTTGGCGTAAACCCAGTCTTTTTTCGCCGTGGCCGCCGAGACCCCTAAGACTTCGGCGGTTTCCAGAATGGTCATCCCGACAAAAAACCGCAACTTAACTAATTCTGCAGCCCGAGGGTCTTGGATCTCGAGCCTCTCGAGGGCTTCATTCAGGGCCAAGATGTCAGGTTCAGGCCCTTTGTTACCATCATCAATCCTCGACAATTCCACGCGTATTTGCTGGCCACCTGCTTTGAGCGACTTCTTTTGTCGAGCCTTTTCGACCAGAATGCGTCGCATCGCCTCCGCAGCGGTTGCAAAAAAATGTCCTCGATGGTCAAAGGTCTGTTTCGCGCCAGATCCTACCAGCCGCAAGTAAGCCTCATGCACCAACGCAGTAGCCTGCAACGTTTGCCCAGGATTCTCATGAGTCAATCTCGCCGCCGCGAGTTTCCGCAACTCGTCATAGACCAGCGGCAGCAGTTT
>JAYTVM010000573.1:0-2902 GCA_043743995.1 Pirellula sp.
ACACTCATCGCTAAGTTATCTAACCCCAAGTCAATTTGAAACAAATCAGCTCAGTCAAATTTAAGAGACTGACCTGTCCGTGGAATCGGCACCACCTCAAGCCACTTATTCATAAGGTTGAGTACGCAAACCGGAAAAGCGATTTGGTCGAGAGCCAAGTGATTCTGCAGGTTCAACTCCTGTCTCAACCACCTTGTTCGATGATCGCGTGGTCCAGCGGCTAAGACACCTGCATGACACGCAGGAAACCGAAGGTTCGATTCCTTCCGCGATCACTGATGGTAATGGTTTGTAAGTGTTCCGGGAGCACGCGTTCTTGGTAAGAACGAAGATCGAGTTCGATTCTCGAACGAACCTTTGTATGGAAGGTAGCCGGATACGGTTAGCCGGGCCTGTTTGCTAAACAGTGCAACGTAAAAGTTGTGTGGGTTCAACTCCCATGCCTTCCGCTCCGTTGGCTCAATCATATGTCAAGAACAATATAGCTCGATGGTGAAGCGGATATCACCTCTCGCTTCTAACGAGAAGTTCCAGGTTCGATTCCTGGTCGAGCTACTTGAACAGGCTGGAGGGGTGAGGCTTGAGGCTAGAGGAAAGCAGACACGACAACGGCTAGGCGTCACGGTCACGCAATGATCGCATTAAGCCATTGAGAACTTTGCAGGTTTCGGTTGCGATCGATGACCAATCATTTAGAGCACAGTTAGGGTAGAGACGCTCGGCGACGGAAATTTGATATTCAAGCTCGCGGGCCGAACCATAAGCGACTTCGAGGAATCTTACATACTCGACGGTCGAACTTCGAGAACAACCTTCGACGATGTTCGAGGCGACCGAAACTGCCGCCCGGCGCATCTGAGAAACCAACCCGAATAGTTCGTCCTTAGGCAGCTTTGCAGTTTGCTTGTAAGTCAACATTGCAAGCTGATCGGCCAACTCGAATGCTCGTAACTTTTTGTGATCCCGCATTTTTCAACCCCTCTCGAACTAAAATGACCGCCGCTACACTCGAGCCTCCAATCTACAGTATACCGTCTAACCTCAAGCCTCCAGCCTCACTCCTCAAGCCTGTCCTGGTGCTGAACCGTAACTGGCAGCCGATCGCGAGCAGGGGTGAGACTTGAGGCGAGAGGGACGAGGCTTAGTCGCCGATCCTTCGGATTTAACCTCAAGCCTCAAGTCTCATACCTCACACCTGTTAAGAATACTGTGGAAAGCAGCCTGGCAGCGAAGAGCTCACGATCGACCACGTTGTCCCTCGAGCTAAGGGTGGAACATCGACTTGGACAAACTGCGTATTGGCTTGTATCGATTGCAATTCGAAGAAGGCAGACCGGACTCCGGCTCAGGCGCACATGAAACTTCGCAAGGAGCCAGTGCGTCCAGCGTGGAAGCCGATCTATGCCGATCGAATGAATCGCGTGAAGAGCTGGTCCAAGTTCATTAGCGAAGCCTACTGGATTGTAGAGCTCGAAGATTAAAGGTGTCTCAAAGTGGCGAAAGCTCACTATTTGCACATCCACTCCATTGTTTGATCACCTACGCCGGGACTGTGTTCGCACGCATTGTGCAAACGCAGTCCCCTTTAAATTGAGCGGATTAAGCGTCAAACACCCATGAATACCTTTTGTTTAGCCATCGAGAAAAATACCCGCCGAGCACAAACTACTCACTTGGTGTCGGTGGCCTCTCGACAATGAATTCGGTCTGTGGCATCGAGAGCTTCAGTGCTTCAACCTTGTCGTCTGCGACGCGACATCGATAGAACCTGAGTTTCTTTAAATTAGGAGCCTTCAAAAGAATGGACAGATCGTTTGAATCAAAATCAAACTCATGAAAATCTAAAGTCTCGATGTGCTGTAGTTTGACGATATCCCGCAGGATCTCGTCCTTGAACGAACTCTGTACGCCAGTCGTTTCACGGATTACCATGGATTGGAGCGAGTCGAGAGAATTAAAGACAACGTTGGTTGGTTCGCTATCGCCCAAATCGAGTTCTCGTAAATTGGGAAGTCTCTTCAGCGTCTGATTCAAATTTTGGTAGCGAGCTTCAGAGACTTTATAGATGAGCACGGACGTTAGGTTCGGAAATCTATCAGCAACGTTACAGAATGCGTCCACTTGAGGGTCACTCGTTAGCATCACAAAGTCGAGTGATTTGTCTGGTATTGCCCGTTCTCTGCGAAAGATCGGTGTCAACCAGACTGGAATGCCCTCCGCTTGATATCGAGACAGGTCTAAGTCTACGCGATTCTCAATCAAGAATCGTACGCCCACTCGCGCTCGATTGTAGTGAAGTATGGGCATAACGGTCATCCAAAGGAATACGGCAACCAAGAAGCACGAAGCCAATAGAGTGCGGATTCCAAATCGAAATCGCGAACGCGCGAAAAGGAAAAGTCCGACCAAAATCGGTATCGCCATAAACAACACCGCGCAGGTCATCAAGAAGGCGTTTCCAGTTCCGAACCACCCCAGTCGATTGAGACTTCCATAGAGAACTAGTTCAATCACCAGCGTGAGGACAAGGACGATGAGCCTAGTTTTTTTGGTCATTTGTACAGTCTTATTCAAAGTGGCACCTGAGATTCGGCTCGATCGTGAGGCTTCCGTTTTTCTGATTTTGATATTCAGGGCAGTCCGACTCAGGTCCGATGCCCCTGAAAAGTGCAATCAATCAAGTTAACGATACTCCATGCAATTGACCCCAGCAACACCGAACCAAACGAAACCGGACATGGTCTGTGACTTGAATCATACAGGAATGTTCGCCTGGGAGCGGACTCGGCCTCCAAAGCCGATGGACAGTGTTCGAATCACTGCGTTCCTGCTGAATTGCCGATGTGGCTCGATTGAGAAAGGCGTCCGCCTTGTAAGTGGACCTATGCTGGTGCGAATCCAG
>JAYTVM010000574.1:0-2900 GCA_043743995.1 Pirellula sp.
TTCCCAGTACCATCCTCGCAAACTTAGTAGATTCGAAGCGAGAAAGAAGAGGACAGACGAAACAAACTTCTTCATAAGAAAGATTTTCTTTTTAGGATGTAGAGCGTTGGCAAAAAGAATCCTAGGAACAAGCCGATGAATTGACTGTAATTGAGACCTTCAATCCGGTATCGATTCACCAACATGTATTTTAGAAGAATGGTTATTCCGGCCGCAAATGGGTAGAGTCTTAAGAGCGAAGAGATCAGTGTTGGTGAGAGCATGGTAAAAGAGGCAAAAAAAACGAGCGTCGTCCCCACAGCCAGTACCGCAAAAGAAAGAATCTCAGACGATGATAAGAGAATATTTTTCCCAATCCATTTGTTTAGTATGAAATTACCTGTAAATAATAAACCTAGGAAAACCAAAAGTGAAAATGTAACGGTAGCAAAAAGATATTTTCTAACGGCTTTTTTCTGATTGGATTTCTCTTTCCTGGCGACGGCATCGTTCAGCCCCACCAAATAATATCCAGCGGACGCCTCCATTGGAATGAGAAACAGTGATATGAGTTTTAGGCCGACATCTGACTTTCCGACGTCGATAAAGGAGTGATACTTTGCCAAAAGGAAACTGTTCGACGTCAGCAAGAGCGTTGAACTAATTTGCAAGGCTAAGTACGTCATGCCATCTTTTAAACTCGACATTATAATTCGCCCGTCAATCAAGCCAGCGATGGGGAAATGTTCCTTCTTGAGTAACACGAATTCGACCAAGAAGTTGATTACTATGAATAAACTGTTGACGCCATGAGTTGCAATGATAATGGCAGGAATTCCTTGCTTACATTGCGTTGCAACAATTAAACACGCCAGCGATGTAAGACTACCTGCGGTGGTCCAAAGGTTGGTTTTATAACCTTCCAGTTTCGCATTTTGAATTTTCTGAACTATCGAGAAAGGAAACGTGAACGCAGTCGTAAGTAATAATGAATAAATACCGAGCGTTGCCTCTTGCCTCAGAAGTTGATCGCTACCCTTGAAGCTGATGATCGCGCTAAGGTTGCCAAAAAAAAGGAAGAACGTCGCAATCGATGCGATTAGGAACCCCACAACGCAGAGAAAAAAGAATACTGATGAGATCGCTTGCCTTTTTCGCAAGCCAGAAGCATCAGTGGAATACTCGCCCCATCGGTTTTGAAGTCCGAATCCCAGTCCAAGGTCGGCAAAGCCCAATGAGCTGATGATGGTTACGACTGCGGCCAGAATTCCAAACCGTTCACCTTGAAGATAGTTGTAAGTCAGTGGCAATGATAAAAAGGCAACTAACGCTGAAACAAGCTTTGCACCTAAAGCGCTTATCACGGAGGTAAAAAAGCGAATGCCGCGAGTATCTCCTTTCAGGATTCGTGCCAGTGATGTTCGGACTGTAGCTATCAATGACTTAAGAGCCCATATGGAATCCGTTCGCGCACAGATTTGGCAGTTGCTGAAAGTGCAAAGTTAATACGAATTCCAGTGCTGTGCAGTACTCATTATTTATTCCAAACGACGCGATTTACATAGTCTGTGTAGCTGAGAATGATTCGAACTACTTTTTCAGACACGTTGGGCATGGAATAGTCGCAGACCGTTCGAAAGCTTCGTTCACTTCCAACGGGTTGTCGGAGTAGGATGCCCATGCCTTGTCGCACTCGAACGGGATCCGGCCCAGTCATCATGACGGACGCTTCTTCCATGGCTTCTGGTCTTTCGTGAGCTTGTCGAATATTCAACGCACGGAAGTTCAATATCGACGATTCTTCGGATATCGTTCCGCTATCCGACAAGACCGCAAAGGATTGCATTTGCAGTCGAATGAAGTCAAAGAAGCCTAGTGGCTTAATGATTTCCACCAAGGAATGGAACTGGACGCCAGTCGCTTCAATCCGCTTGCGAGTTCGCGGATGCGTTGAAAATATGATGCGATTGCCATAGTCTTCGGCCAGTTGGTTTAAGGTCGCAACCAGATTCGTAAAATTCTCGTCCGAATCGATGTTCTCTTCGCGATGCGCGCTCACCACAAAATACTCACCTGGCTGCAATGTGAGTCGCTCGCAGATGTCGCTCTTCTCGATTAACGCTTTGTAGTGATTCAAGACTTCGAACATCGGACTACCTGTCTTGATCACTCGGTCCGGCGGAATGCCCTCGCGCAGCAAATATTCTCTGGCGATGTCACTGTAGGTCATGTTAATATCGCTAATGTGGTCAACGATGCGGCGATTGATTTCCTCGGGCACTCGCTGGTCGAAACATCGGTTGCCTGCTTCCATATGGAACACAGGGATTTTTCTCCGTTTCGCGGTGATCGCGGCCAAACAGCTATTGGTGTCACCTAAGACCAACATGGCATCGGCATTGATCTTTTCCAGCACATGGTCGAACTTCGTAATCGTGTTGCCGATGGTTTCGGCTGCATTCTTGCCTGCCGCTTCCAAAAAATGGTCAGGCCGCTTGACGCCAAGATCTTGAAAGAAAATCTCATTCAATTCGTAGTCGTAGTTTTGACCGGTATGCACCAAAATCAACTCAAAGACTTCGTCGGCCACCGCAAGGACTCGCGATAACCGAATGATCTCCGGCCTTGTTCCAACAACCGCAACTAAGGTGAGTTTTTTCATTTCAGGACTAATTCCATGTGCGTGTCAGGATGGTTGGGATCGAAGATCTCGTTTGCCCAGAACAAGACAATCATCGGTGTGGCACCAACGTTCTCAATGGAGTGCGTGTAGCCTGGTGGGATATCTGTTATACGGATTTCACGGTCGTTGACCTGATACTCAATGACCTCACTTGAATTCAACTTTCGAAGTCGGATAATTGCTTCACCTTGAACCAGGCAGAACTTTTCAATTTTCGAGTCATGGTAGTGATTTCCTC
>JAYTVM010000575.1:0-37516 GCA_043743995.1 Pirellula sp.
TCCGATGCTACTGTTGCGAGTCCGTGTGATTGAGAGGGCCTGATCAGACTCCCGACACAGCCACTAGCAACCCCTAATGAAGTTCAGCAGGGTAGCGTGTGGGTTTTCGGATGAAATGCATCGTGTTTCAACTTAGGACTTACACAGGCGTCTCCATACGCCACATCCTGATCAATATTTAGGGTGATTTAAACCAATCCATTCGGGAGAATTTTCGCAATGTCAAGAGTTAATACCAACGTCAGCTCACTTACAGCTCAAAACCGACTTCAAAAAACGCAAGGGGACCTGCAAACCGCGTTGACACGCTTGAGCACCGGTTTGAAGATCAACAGCGGCAAGGACGATCCAGCAGGTTTGATCGCTAGCGAATCGCTACGAAGCGACATCACCAGCATCAACAAAGCTCTTACCAACACACAGCGAGCCAACCAAATCATTGGAACAGCCGACTCGGCCCTCGGGCAAGTTAGCTCATTGCTCAATGACATCCGAGGCCTAGTAACAGAAGCGGCCAACAACGGTGCGTTGAGCGACAACGAAATCGCTGCGAATCAATTGCAAGTTGATAGTTCTCTGGAAGCGATCAATCGAATCTCGCAAACAACTACGTTTCAAGGCCGACGCATCCTCGACGGCAGCTTGGATTTCCAAACCACAGCCGGTAGCAATTTCTCTAAGATCACTGATTTTTCGATCGATCAGGCAAACTTGGGGGCGGCGGGCTCGGTTACGGTCAATACAACCGTCTCAGCCGCTGCAACGACAGCACAAGTCGACATTACGGGTGTACCCGCTTCGACCGCTGCAGCCAATGCGTTTGGTGACGTATCGCTCACTCACGCGATCGCTCAAGCGACCGGTGGCTCGCTCAGCTTAACGACCGGTGGAGCGATTACTATTGTCGCTCGGGCAGGTGGATTGGCCGCTGGAGCCGAGGGCAATGGCGCGAAAACGGTAAACGTTCTCTATGGACAAGTATCCGCTGGAGCCGTGTACACCGCTGGGTCCGATACGCTTGCAATCAGTTTGACGCAGGCTAGTGGTACAGCCACTATCGCGGACCTGAAAGCAGCTATCAATGGAGCTTCTGACTTTACTGCTTCGGCTGGTACGGATGCGAATACCATCACCGGCGCTTCGTCAACGACCTCTGGCCTATCCGGCGGTCGCGATGCTGGTTCCGCAACGATTCGCGTTCTCGCAGATAGTGCGGGTACAACGGCTAACGGTGTCACTGTAACGCTTACCGAAGATTCGGGTATTACTAGCGGCACGGCAGTAGCTTCCATCGACGTTAGCAACAATATCGGTGTTAAGGTCAATGGTACTGTTTCGTACGCAGCCATAGCAACGGCTATCAATGGCTTGACTGGCTACAGCGCTTCAACCACAGTTTCGGCTGGCGATCAAAACTACATCGATACAATTGATACGCCCCCCGCCGCTAGCACACTTGGCGGTGGTGTGGCTTCGTCTGGTGGACTTTCGCAAGACGTGGTTTTCTCGCTTGCAGGCAAGGGCGGATCGCAAGTCTTCAATTTCAAAGCTGGGACCACGATTGATCAGCTTAAAGACGCCATCAACTTGCTGAAAGACTCGACTGGAATTTCCGCAGCGATCAATGCGACTGTGACAACCACGCTCGAACTGAAGTCGGACGACTACGGCTCGAAATCGTTCGTCGACATCAACGTTATTACCGAAGGATCCGGCGGATCGATTACCACCGGTCTGGGCGCTGTTTCCAAGAAACGCGATACGGGTGACGACATCGTCGCAACCATCAATGGCCTTCGAGCCAAGGGTGACGGCAACTCGCTATCTATCAATACGTCAACGCTTGCATTCAAAGCAACCATTGAAGCTGCATTCACCGGCACATCGACCTTCACGATCAGCGGCGGCGGGGCTCAGTTCCAACTGGGTCCAGATGTGGTCAGCTCGCAACAAGCACGGCTCGGTATCGCTTCGGTAAATACGGGCAGCTTGGGCGGGATTTACGGACGGTTGTACGAGCTGGGTAGCGGTGAGTCCAAATCCCTAGCAACCGACGCCAACGGTGCGGCCAAGATCATCAGCGATGTTATCGAAAAGGTAACATCATTACGAGGTCGATTGGGTGCGTTTCAAAGAACGACTCTCGATAGCAACACTGTGTCGCTCAACGATACGCTTGCTAACTTGAACGAAGCCCAGAGCTCGATTCGCGATGCGGACTTCGCCAAGGAATCCGCCAACTTGACACGTGCTCAAATCCTGGTTCAATCCGGTACAAGCGTGTTGGGAATCGCTAACCAAAGCTCGCAATCGGTTTTGGCGCTCCTGCGATAATCCGAGTTGAGTTTCTTGAATGAAAAAGTCAAAAAGGCGTGTCGGAAGAATTTCCTTCGCGCCTTTTTTCTTGCGAACAACAGTTCTCCGTAAGTTCACCCTGGCATGTCACCGATAGTACTTTGGTGCATCCTAATATCTTTTGCAGTCGATAAACCCAGTGATTAGCTAATCACGTGCCAAGCTTGGATACCATGGGTAGAATTCAATCAAATATCGGCCTAACGACAGGCATCGACATTCAATCCACAGTCAATCAACTGATCGGCATTACCAAACAGCCTATCGATCGATTGCAATTGCGCATCAAAGGGTTTCAGTCTCAGCAAGTCGCAATCAACGAGCTGACAGCGCTCGTCATCGGCATCCAACTCCAATCCGACAAGCTAGGAAAGGTGTCGGGACTTACAAGCACTTCCGTTGCTTCGAGCAAACCGGATTCGCTTTCGGTCGTCGCCTCCGGAACGCCCTCGGCTGGCAACTATTCCGTTCAAACTATCCAAACCGCGCAAACAGCCACTGCCTCTAGCACACCCTTTACCAGTTCCAGCGATACCATCCAAAGCGGCGATTTCGTGGTGCGGACCGGTGGGTTCGTGGACACAAGTAGTGCAATCGACGACCTGCGAGGCGGATCTGGAATTTCGCGAGGCAAAATCAGAATCACCGACCGCAGCGGAACGAGCAAGGAAATTGATCTGCGATTCGCGGCATCGACCGATGATTTGTTGAAGACCATCAACAACACCAGCGGTCTAAGAGTCAATGCAAAAGCCCTTGGCGACCGTATCGTCTTGAGTGATCTAACAGGGCAAACCACCTCCAATTTGATCGTCGAAGACGTTGGAGAGAGCCATACCGCGGCGGATCTTGGACTCAGTGGTGTCAACGTCGCCGCTACCACAGCAACAGGTGAGGACATCGTTTTCGTTGGCAGCAATACTCGACTGAGTACACTGCGCGATAATCGCGGGCTGGCGTTTTCGGCCGGCACCGATCTTGCGTTGACCCTGCGAGATGGCTCGACGCTCAATATCGACGTCAACGCAACCAAAAACCCCGCTACGGTCAACCAGTTGCTTACCGCCATTAACTCTGCCGACTCGAGCAAACTCGAAGCTCGTATCAAGTCCGATGGATCTGGTCTCGAGTTGATCGATAAGACAGCCGGGGCCAGTACTTTTGCTGCTACGGGAAAGCTCGCAGACCAACTTGGATTTACGGGTACCAGTGGAGCTTCCGGAACTATCAGCGGAACTCGAATCCAAAGCACTCTCCAAGGACCACTCCTGTCGTCGCTCAAAGGAGGGCAAGGTATTGGAACCCCAGGTTTGATCGCAATCACCAATCGCGCCGGAGTTACTACCAACATTGATTTGGCGGGTGCCGTCAGCCTCAGAGAAGTGGTTGATCGGGTCAACTCTGGCAGCGCTGGCGTTACGGCGTCGCTCAATAAATCCCGCACGGGTATTGTCCTGCAAGATGTTACAGGTTCGACAGCTAGTAATTTAATTGTCGCGGATGGTGATAGCAATCAATCGGCAACCAAGCTCAACCTGGCCGTGAACGCAGCCAAGAATACGGTTGACTCGAACTCGCTCGGTCTACAATATGTGAGTGAAGCGACCGATCTAAAGAGCCTCAATCAGGGCCGCGGTGTTCGATTGGGTTCGTTTTCGATTACCAATTCTGCTGGCGTGAAGTCCGCAGTCAACCTTTTGCAAATCAACGCCTCAACGGTCGGCGATGTCATTAAAGCGATCAACGACACCAACATCAACGTGGTGGCGCGTTTGAACGACAATGGCGATGGTCTTGTACTCATCGACTCCTCCAACGGCACTGGCGCATTGACGATTACGGATTCCCTATCCAACAACGCGGCCGCAGATCTGGGAATTGTAGGAACCGGCAAAAGTTTCACCAATCCGTCGCGTCAAGAAATCGATGGATCTCAAACCTTCAAACTAAGCTTGACCGGCACGGAAACGATCGCACAGGTTGTCGAAAAGATCAATGCATCGAACGGTCCCTTGACCGCTTCTCTTTTGACCTCAGGGCAGTCGTCCGTTCGAATCCTATTTACATCCAGAGCCAGTGGCGACATTGGTCGTGTCGTTGCGGAGGGAGACAGCGTTGGCTTAACCGTCAATTCATCCGGCGCTGGGCGAGATGCCATAATCTCAGTTGGAAGTGCTGGAGACTCTGGGGGCACTCTCGTCCGATCCTCGACGAGCTCAATTATCAACGCCATCGATGGCTTGACGCTCAACGTAAAAGAACTATCCGCCACGCCTATCGAAGTCAGCGTGACTTCCAGCAACTCGACGATCGAGAAGAACTTGCAACTATTCGTCGACCAGTTCAATAAAGTTCGAGACAAGATCGACAAGGAAACCGCGTTCGATCCGAACGCCAAAACTTCTGGTCAATTGTTTGGCAGCAACGAGACACTACGAGTCGATCAAGCGTTGACTCGCTTTATCAGTCAGCGAACATTTTCGTCAGGCAAAATACAATCGTTGGAGCAATTGGGAGTGAGTCTCGACGACAAAGGCAAATTGAAATTCGACAAGACAAAGCTATCCACGGCCCTTGAGACCAATTCCAAAGAGGTCCAAACATTCTTTACCGCCGAAAAGACTGGGTTCACCGTACGTGCCAAGGCCGTGCTGGATAACCTAGTCGGAGTGAAGAATAGCGTGCTTGTCAATCGCAGCCAATCGCTTCAAAGGCAAATCGAAAACTCAACGGATCGGGTCACATTCCTGAATAGTCGACTGGATAAAGAACGCGAAAAACTGCTGAAACAGTTTTACGATATGGAAACCAACATCGCCAAAATCAAGAACAACGGCAGCGCGATCAATCAACTCGGCATTACTTTGAAATAGCCATAGAATTGATTCGCCTCTGCACTGGCGATTTTCGGTCGAAAGTTTCTGACAAGAATTGTCGTTCCGTCAAATTTAGGTGGTCTTACTGGCGAGGAGGTGGATGGATCGAGGACTCAAGTCGGCGGAGCGACTTGACTACGTTTCGCTAGGCCCCTCGAGGCCTCGGTTTTGGCTCATGGCTGCATTGAATTGATCGAGAAGTTGCTGATGGGTTACAGGGATGGCTGGGACGGCCCTTTCGAGACGCTGCACCTGGGGCGCATTGCGGTTGTTATGCAGCACGCGGTCGACTTCTTCCTCTAACATCAATAACCAAGCCGGAATATCAAGTCCTACGCCGGTCGGTTCACGCATCATCAAGTGGGATTCTTGAATCAGCAGATCAAAGGCACGGCTGTCCTCTTTGTCACTTGCACGCAATTGTCGCATGGCGGGACGAATGAGGGCTCGCATGCGATCGATGGTCATCGGTTTGACAAAACGTTCGTTCAAACGGTCGGCCACGGTTGGCATTTTCATGGCATATTGCTGTTGAAGTTTTGCGAGTTTTTCTAGGTACTGATCGGACTCGCGGGCCACTCGTTCGGCGAGGGCTCGACGCCATTGCTGTGCCGAGTTTTGACAACCGGAATGCACAAGCACTTCGTGAGCCCAAAAGACCGGTTTCAGATTCCAGCAAACGCGATCGTAACGGACCCGCAGCCTCAAAAAATCCAATAACATGTAAAGCATCTCACCTCGATCGGATTGCGTCGTGGTGCTGTTATAGTCCTTGTACTCCGCGTAGTGATCGATGATGGCTTCAAACACAACGGCTAGCCAACGTTGTGCCTCTTCGATTGGGATCTCGCCACTCTCAATTGCATCGAGCAGCGGCCGAACCTCGTCGCTATCCTGATTCTTGATCGCTTGCTCAAGGTAGTTCCCAACCCCTTGGTGCAGAATCGCCCGGACATTGGAGAGTTTCAAGAAGCCTTGTGTAAAAATCCCTTTGCCGTACTTTTGGATGAATTGAGACAGTTGTTTCCAAGTGCCGGACCCATCGATGGTCTCGAGTACGCTTAGGCGAAGCGTTCGCGAGTGCGAGAGCCAGCTACCCAAGAGAATTTCGGTCAGTTGTTCTAGCAACGGGACCAATTGATCGTTATTGGGTTCCGGCGGATTTTGATCGACGAGGCTGTCCAGTTCTAGCTTGGACCACTCAGGCCGTATCGTGGCCTTTTTATTGCGTTTTTTTTCGGTGCTGGGCTTGCCTGGATTCTCGGTTTGCCACTGATACGCATTGCGAACCAAACAACGAACCATCGACTTGAACGCGATTTGAAACAGATCGTCAAATTCGGTCACCGCCCCATGTCCGACTGGATTTTGGTGTTCCATGTGACGGGCGGTATCAACCAGCCGACACGCTTGATAGAAAAAGCCCTGTCGAGGGAGCCAAGTCAGGAGATGGGTTAGGGCTCGTCGTCGAACACGAGCGTTCAGGATATCTCGCGGTTGTCCGCCGCGGGTTAGCGAAACGTAAAGCAGCTTTTGTTCTCGCAGCACCGCCACAAAAGCAGGGAATGTCTTTTCAACGCGGCTGCGTCGTCCGGCCATCAAGTCACCGAACAACTCGACGGTCAAAACTTCGTCTTTAGGCAGGCCATCTAGTAGCGGCTGGCAGTTGGCGAGATCGTCGGTGTGGGCCAAACTGGCTCCGATTAACATTCGACCGGCGTCCGCCGTTTCTACGGCAGCAGCCAGGATGCGTTCCATCAACGACTCTTTGACGACCCGTTGCCGATCATAACGAGCCATCGAATCGGTATCGGTTCCACCACGGGCTACTTTGAACGATTGAATCTGATCGAGCAAATCGACCAACGCGTTGCGATTATGCAGACACTGTGCGCTCCATCGTCGCAAAGCTGCGACAACACGCGTTCTTCGGGCGGCCCCCGCGATGACCGATTCGGACGACCCCACCGGTTCCGTTTCGAGGGTTTGGGTCGATTGCGAAACCAGTTTCCACATTTGAGCCAAAGCGGCTAGAAAAGTCAGATGCTCCCCTAATCGCTTGGACTCAGATATCAATTCTTCGGACGAACCTTCGTCATGTTCGTAGACGTGCCCCTCGACTCCGTCGTCGGTACTGTCGGAATAGGTAACTCCTTCGTAAGCGGCATCGAACAGCGAGGCTTTGTCGATGGCCTCTTCGCCTTCGTCACCTGCTTCGTCGTCATTGCGGTCGCCAGCGGCCATCAGGTCCGTCTTTTCGTTTGGTCGCTTTTTCGGCTTGCCCGGTCTGGCAAGGCGAAATTCCGGGACCGCCCAAAAGGACTCGCCGTTCGCTTCCAAGTAGTCAAAGAATTTTTCGACCATCGACCAAACAAAATCAGGTGACTTAGGTGTATCTGCTTGTTTTGGAGCGTTTGAACTCTGCCCATGTGTGGAGGCGGATTGCGGTTCGTTGGAATACTCGAACAACTGTTCCAGCCATATGCGGGCCAGGTCCGAATAAGAAGTGTTTCCGCTTTGCAGTCCAACACGCCCCGCTTGGCTCAACCAGTGAACCAGCAAGGCCATACCGCTCACGAAATCATGTCGGTCAAGCAACGCTTCGATGACCAAGGCATAGGCTTTGGGGGAATCGAACAAGTCCGCATGCGGCGCCCAAAACTTGAGATCGCCAGCTGCTGCGCCACCTTGGTGCCAAAGCCTTAAAGCGCGAGAAACCAGCTGCGATGATTCGAGTGCCTCTTGGGAATCGGTAGCTGCAACGTCGCTGACTTGATGAGCAGCGTATTTTCGCCACCAGTCCGAAATCGCCTGAAAACGCTCTTCCGTGCGTTTGGAGAGTGCTTCTTGGTCGGTCGCCGCTGCCTCGCGCCATAGTCGGGAGAGGAAGCCAAAGGTCTGCTCCATAATCTGCACCAACTCTTCCACCCGTTCGTCGATCACGGTGGAATCCGAGCCGACAAAACGCGGGAAATTGCCGGCAAAGCCAAGGATGTTCCATGGATCGACCAGAGCCCCGCATTCGACTCCACGTTGTATCAAATCAAAAATCTGGTCTGGTACATCGCCGGCTTTGGTAAGCTCGCCACGTCGCAGCAATTGGTTCCCAACGGTCAAAAGACAGTCTATCCGGCAAAGGATTCTGGCGGAGGGCACTTGCACATCATCCGCTTCCTCTTTGGCAGCGTTGGCACTGCCCATCCTCGCAAAAATGCGAGCGAGCTGGACATGCTCCACCTGCGATGCACGCAAACGGGCAAGAGTCGTATTGAGTTGTTGACGTGCACCGCCCAGTGGCTGACGTCGAATCGCCGCTTCACTGCGCAAACGCTCGGCGTGAGCTCCGGTTAACCGTTGCAAAAACTCGGTGTAAAACGAGTCGCGATACAAAGCGATCTGGGCGAGCAAGTTGACGAGGGTCGTTGTGGACGAAAACGAGTTTGCACTCCCTCCAGAAATACCGGAAGCCATCAGCATGGTTCCAGCCAGAACTACGGCTGCTTCGGATAGAGTCTCGTCGTGCGGTAGTTCTTTTTCTTTTGCGACCCTATCGAGCAGCGCATCGACCGTCACTTGCTGTAGAACAAAGCGGCGGTACGTTCCGCTCTGGTCCATCAAGTGTGGATCCCATTGACCGAAGTAATAATTGGGGCGTTTGTTGACTGGGTGATCGAAATCATAGGCTCGAACGTCGAGGGCCAATTCCTCAAGATTGTTCGGATCGAACTGTGCATCCTGCAGGATATTTGGCGATGTCTTCCTCAGGATTTCAAGGGCCTTGGTAATGATCTCACAATAGGGTCCATTCGCGACACCCACATCACGAACATAGAGCGGTATCGGACGAAGCCACTCGTGACCATAGGGTTCTAAACGTCGGCCCTCAAGCACCGCGACCGGCCGAAATCCAACATAGTCGTTCAGTTGGTCGATGGCTTTGGCCACGATCCGGTCCATTTCATTCCATGGAGCCCCCTGCTGTAGCACACATTCGATAGCTCGGCCCAGGAACAGCCCATTAAATAATCCCTCAGGCTCCTGGTGGAAGAGGAGGTCGCTATGGTAATCCAGGTAATCTGGCAACAGGTACAGCCAGACGATTTGGAGAACCTGACTGGCCTGATCGCTTTCGCGAAAGATCTCCTTTTCGTCTCGCAGCTTGCCAAGCCGGTCTTGCAGCCATTGCTGGATCGTTAACCAAGGAGGCAGGCCAGCATAAGGGCTGTATTGCCCAGGTGTCCCCGCTAAAGCTAAGCCGTAGAGCCGATTCAGAGCGGCAAGGGATTTTGGATCCGACTTTCCGGACGAAAAATTGAGATAGCCCAAAACATGGACCAAATCTTCGTCTCTTCCATCCGTTCGATTTTCGTTGGCCACCAGTTACCCCAGGCAATCCGATCCGCGATTTCGCTCCCGCACCGACTTAAGTGCGTTTTGCCCGCTCGATCGGTTAATGGTAAATCGGCTTGAAGAATCGCGGAAGTGGCAGAACAACCAACATAGAAGGCATATAGGAAGATTGTAGCAATCGAATGACCAAGATTTCCTGGGAACATTTAGCTCAATTCCTGTTTATGGCCTAGATTTACTCGCCGTTTCGGCGATTGTGCAGACAATGTGAAAGGCGCGGAAAAGACACATGGAAAGTTGTGACATTGCGAAAGTTGCCAATAGATACCCATTAGGAACGGACAATAAGGCGAGCGGCAGACCGAAGTCTACCAGGCCAGACCACCGTGTGGCACGCTCAAAGCGATTAGCGATGGGCGTGGGAAGTGTGGCAAATGACTCTAGCGATTCACCACGCCCTTCGTACCTCAGAGCGTGCCACCCAGTTTACAGGTATATTTCAAACTGCCGATCACCTAAGGACCTGCTGGGCACCTCGGATGCTTTTGCGGTACCAACAAACGCCGCCGCTCAGATCCCCGCGGAAAACCGGGTTGTCACCTCGCTCGACAACGCCGAACGCAACCTTGCGAAAGCAATAGCCCCCGATTCGCCCCTTGAGCTTTCGGTGGTGATGCCATGCCTCAACGAAGCGGACACAGTCGCGAACTGCGTCCGAAAGGCCATCGCGACCCTAGACGCAATGGGAATCGCTTCCGAAGTCATCGTCGCTGATAACGGCAGCACAGACGGCTCCCAGGCGTTGGCCCACGCTGCTGGCGCTCGAGTCGTCAACGTCGCTGAGCGAGGCTACGGTGCCGCTCTCATGGGCGGAATTCGACAAGCTCGGGGAAGATTCGTTCTCATGGGTGACGCAGACGACAGCTATGACTTTGCTGCACTGCCGCAATTCTACGAAAAACTGAACGCCGGTATGGATATCGTCCAAGGCTGTAGACTCCCCAGAGGTGGTGGGCAAGTTCTACACGGCGCGATGCCTTTTCTACATCGATGGCTTGGGAACCCACTCCTTTCAAGCCTCGTCCGAACCATGTTTCGAACTTCGGTACATGACGTCTACTGTGGGATGCGAGGCTTCCGACGTGAATGGCAAGCCTCCCTGGACCAACGCTGCACCGGGATGGAATTTGCCACCGAGATGATCATTAAGTCGACCTTGTTTGGCGGCGCGATGGACCAAGTGCCGATCACCTTGCATCCCGATGGGCGAATCAACCAACGTTCGCATTTACGAACGTTTCGCGATGGTTGGCGGACGCTTCGGTTTTTTATGTTGTTGAGTCCGCGCTGGACTTTTTTGGTTCCTGGCGTTTCGCTCGGAATGGTCGGTTTTTTGCTCTGCGCATTGGCGTTGCCTGGATTCAAACTCGCGGGAGTCTCGCTGGATGTTCATACCTTGCTCGTGGGTACTCTGGCGATTCTCATCGCGTCGCAACTAATCTGGTGTGCCATCCTTGCCAAAACTTTCGCGGTGACCGAGGGAGTTCTTCCGCACAACCATCGGTTGGAGGTGTTTGCGCGTGTGATGACGCTCGAAAGACTACTGGCCATCTCACTTGGGATGGCTGCCATTGGAGTCAGTTTGATCGCCAGCGTGTCCCTGCAGTGGATGGCGTCTGGTTTTGGCGAGCTGCATTATGCGACTTCCATGCGGTGGATTATCCCAGCGGTCGGAATGATCGCGTTGTCGGTTCAATGGGCCGCTTCAAGCTTCTTGCTCAGCGTGCTCCGCATGGCCAGGCTTTGAGAAGGGCTTGTTACAAGGTCGGACGACAGCGATACTTAGGATGAACATCCAGTAAACATTCGCCAAAGGTGTGGTAGCCACGCTTGCCAAAGCGTGGGTCAGGCCAAATTGCCGGGCTTCCCACAGTCTGGCGACTGTGGCTACCACCGGTTCGGCGAATACTTACAACATTGACGGTGGACAACCGTTCTGCCGGCGGCATCTTTTCTGAGGAATTCCATGCTTGGTTCGCGTTGGTTGGTGCTTGTTGCTGCAATTTCCGGCCTCATTTGTGTCGGAATTGGAGCCATGGGCTCGCATTCGCTTCCCAAACGCCTCCAACAAGCTGGCCTATCGGACATGGAAGTTCAAAAGAAAATTGGCCAATGTGAAATTGCTGTGAAGTACCAAATGTTTCACACGTTGGCCATTCTTTCCCTTGGACTTGCTCACGCAACGGCATCCTGTCGGGCTTGGAAAGTGGCGTGCATTCTCTTCGTGGTTGGGATCGGTCTATTCTCAGGCGGGCTCTACAGCATGGTTTTCTTCGACGCTATGGGACATTGGAGCATTGTCCCATTGGGTGGAGCAACCATGATGCTAGCTTGGATCACCCTAGGCTTTGGTGCGATTTTTCCTGGCAAAACCGACTTGGGGACTGGCAATCGGACTCCGTAGGTCCAATACTAGAGAGAGTTCCGTTACGGATACTGGTTGCAACGAAAGAATAGCGAGACAAAGCATGCGTACTACGAATTGGTTTTCCAGATCCATTGCAAAGTGGACGCTTGCCGTCGGTTGTGTCCTGTTGGGTTCCGTGGCGATGCAGTCGCAGGCCTATGGCCATTTCCCTTTCCACCATCATCATGGATGCTTTAGCTCCTCGGGTTGGGGCTCGCACTATTACGGAGGCTACTCCAGTTTTTACGGCTTGCGCTCATCGTATTACTATCCATCCGTTTCCTTTTCGATTGGCTACACGCCACGTTATTACTCGGCCAATTACTACACGCCGACTTATTTTGCACCAGTGTACTATCCACCTGTTTACTATGCCCCAGCGTATTATCCATGCTCATCCTGGAGCAGCGTCCAAACCAATGTTGGATTCCCTATAGCCAAAAACAACTTTCCTCAAACTTCGAATGCGAATTGGTTCGCAGCCGGCAATCAAGTGAATACTCCGCTAGCGAGCTTACCGGTTTCGAAAATGAATTCGCTTACGAAAGTGGCGAAGGAAAGCGATGTGATCGAAAACCAACGCGGGCTCCGACTTGTTTCCAATAAACCATCGCTGTTGCAGCCCTATTCACCCATATGGACCAAAGCCGCGGTCGGTATCGTCGATGACATGGTGGCTGCTGGCGAACTGGACCATGCCCATTCTTCTTGCACAAGCATGGAGCGCATTACCCAACCCAAAGGGGCTGGTGTGTATCTTCGCCAAGCATTGCTCAAGGTCTTCGCGAACGACGGAAGTCCTGCCCAGAAACCCTCGACCGACGAAATCTTACGTTTGCTTGAATTGGCTTGTGAAGCTGGAAGCCAAGTGTTACCGAACGAGCTCTCAAAGGACTCCCTTCAAGACTATTTCGCTGCATGCTTAATAGACGTAAACGCAAAATTGGAACAGTTGTCCCAGTCGGTGCTTGAGTCGCCAAACAAGTCGGGGAACGAGTTGCTACTGCTATCCGCTTTGCTGAAACTCGACGGACAAGCCGATCGTGCGAAATTATTTGCGAGCGAAGTCGAAGAGCAAGTTGCCAAGTCCGTTTCGTTTCGCTGGAAAAGTCTCTTGGATACTTGCTTGAATTAGTGGTTAGTTGTGAGCGGCAAGCCGCCGGCCGCCGGTTCCTAGAAACACCGGCGGCAAGCGTTACATGGTACTCATTCACTTTGAGCCGTAACGCGCTAGCGTGCGGGCCGGAACGCTAGTAATCACTCGCAAATCCGGCCCTCATGCTAGCGCAATGAGGCTCAGATTACAAACTGAGTACCATTTGGCTAGCTAGCGTGCGGGCCGGAACGCTAGTAATCATTCGCAAATTCGGCCCTCATGCTAGCGCATTGAGGCTCAAATTACAAAGTGAGTACCATTTGGCTAGCTAGCGTGCGGGCCGGAACGCTAGTAATCACTCGCAAATCCGGCCCTCATGCTAGCGCATTGAGGCTCAAATTACAAAGTGAGTACCATTTGGCTAGCGCCCTGCCGCACACAATCCTTAAATTAAACGGCTTCAGCCCAGCATCAGCTTGCGGTACACATTTGCCGTTCTTTCGGCCATCTTCACATCCGAGAATCCTTTGCGATGCCGTTCGACCGCCAATCGACTCATGTGGCTCCAGGCGGATCGGTCTGAGGTGAACACTTGAATTGCTTGAGAGAGCGATTCTGGGTCTTGAGGTCGCGCGAGCAAGCCTTCTTGGCCGTGTCGAATCACTTCAGGCGTACCCTCGACGCTGGTCGCGATGACGGGCACGCCGCAAGCCAACGCTTCCAAAACGACCATCGGCATCCCTTCACCGAACAGGCTAGGCAGTACCATTGCATCCAAAGTCCGCATGACCGCCGGAACGTCTTTGGTAAAGCCACGCAAGTGGACGATCCCATCTAGGTTGAGCCGTTTAATAAGTCCTCGAATGCTCGATTCATATTCGGGGGTCTCGAATCCTCCAATCACGTCGAGCGTGATTCGATCCTTTGCCCCGTTCAATTTGGCGATCGCCTCGAGCAAGACTTCGATCCCTTTGCGTGGACGAACGAGAGCCACCATTCCGAGTTTCCAAGTCCGCTGATCGAGTCGGCTTGCCGGATCGATAGGGGGTTGCTCCGCTACGCCATTCGCGACCGCGGTTATTTTGTTACGCGAATGACCGCGCGAGAGCATTTCGCGTCTAAGCGATTTCGAGACGGTGATGATATGGTCTGCGTTTCGTAGCGAATAAGCTTCCACCCAATCGTTGACTCGATTGACCATGGCTCGAGTGGAATCGCGAGCGGTTGGGGAATGGATATGATAGACCCAAGGTAGTTCGCAACGTTTGGAAACGAAACTTGCGATCATGGCCGTTCTGGGTGTGTGTGCGTGCAGTACATCCGATTCCGTCTCATATGCGTAGTCTGCAATACGTTGGACAACGCTCAAGTCGAAACGGCTCTTCATGGCGATCGATCGAACGCTATCGAGGTTCAAACCGCATAATTCGGGAAATTTGCCGGGTTTCAAACATGCGAAATGAGCGGACACGCCAAAGTCGGGCAATCGATTGCCGAGGAGTTGCTGGACCCGTTCGGCACCCGAGAAGTGTTCGCCGTTAATGAGGTGCAATGACGACAGTTCTCGCTGGGCCAGGGACTCTTGGCCACGAAATAGGACAAAAGGGGAACTAACCGAATTGCTGAACGAAGGGGCTAAGATGGACATTTAAGATAGCGTTTGGGTTAGGGGTTAATCGCAAATCCGTTCAACTAATTGTTTAACAGTCAGCCGAAGGCGCACTCGATACCATTAACGTACGCCTACGGCTAACGGTTGAACGAGTTGGGACTGTTCGATCATTAGCCGTTCGATTTTCCCGTAGCCGAAGTCGCCAAGACTTTCGGAGGGGGCGTCGAACTCTTGGCGAGTTTCGCTACGACACTAGTTGTTCGAACGATCCTTAGGCAAGAAACCCTAGGTCAAAATTGGATTGATAGCTAAGTTTTCGAATCAACCTGTTGCAACTTTCTTGCGATTCAATCGTTACAACCCGGAGTTTCGGTCTAGGTAGTTTTTGGTGGAGTTGTTATTGTGCCAGCGATAGGCAGGTCGGCTGTCCGCATGCAGCCCATGGAAGGGCGAGTCCAAATTCAGCAATGTCATGGATGATGAACATGAATAATCAGGGGAAAAAGTTCTATAGACACTCTACGCTTGGATTCCTTGCCAGTGCATGGCTCCTAGGCGTTGGCTCACTGGCAGTAGGCCAACAGGGAGTCGCACCACCTGCAACCGGTTATGGCAACCGAGCAGCGTCAACGACGAATCAAAAACCTCTTGGGCCACAAACGGGAGGCAATCCAACAGGTAGTAACGCCCCTGGCCAGGGAACTGGAACGCCAGCCAATCCGGCGATGAATCCGGCACTCAATCCAGCGTTGACTCAACGTCCCGTATCCAGTCCACTGCCGGGTGCTGGCAGTGGGAAAGAAGTTGTCACCAAGAATCCTTTTCCCGCACTTTCGCCAGCGGAACAAGCGCATCTAGATCAGGTGCTCAATTACTGGGAGGGTTCGACAGCGAATATCGAACGCTATTCCTGCAAACTATTGCGATGGCAGTACAACTCGTCGGACAATTTTGTTGCTGAGTTGGCCAAAAAGTTGGGAACGGATATTCGCAACGTAAACGTTTCGACCGCCTCGGGTGAGTTGAAATACATGGCGCCTGACAAAGGCTTGTTCAAAATCGAGAAGTTGCTCAAGCTAACAGGTCAGCTCGATGCCACCAACCAAAAGGAGATGAAGGAGTTTGACAACGTGTTTGGAGAATGGTGGCTTTGCGACGGTGAAAAGGTGTATGAATACGATCGGAGCAGAAAAGAATGCACTCGATTTTCGATGCCACCGGAATTGAGAGGAGCTGGAATTCTCGAATCGCCCATGCCATTCATGTTTGGCGTCAAGGCAGAAAAGATCAAGGCACGCTATTGGGTGCGATCCCTACCTCCTCCGAAGGGCCAAAACGATAAGCCTCGCGATGACATTTTCGTCATCGAGGCCTACCCAAAACTGCAAGCGGATGCCGTCAATTACGACCATGTACAAATTTATCTCGACCGAGAATTGTTCTTGCCAATTATGCTCGTAAAATTCAACCCAGAGCACGTGGATGAACCGGGGCAAGTCTTGAACGACAATCGAGAGGTCTTTCAATTCAGTGATCGCGTGAAAAATGCCAGTCTCCTTCAGAAGTTCGGTGAGCTTTTCCGCAAAGAGTTCATTCCGTTCGACATCCCCAAGGATTGGAAAGTGGAAGACAAGGTTTTTGCTCCACCGGCGGTAGACAATTTGCGGGCTGCCAATAACCCGGCCGCACAGAATCCTATCAAGTGATTAATCCATTCGGATGAGATTCACCCATTTTAGACTCTTAGCACTCCTTTTCGTGTGCGCAGGCTTGACTCTTCAGGTTGGCTGCGCCATGTGGCTCCCATCGGGTGAAGAGCCCGCGGCAGCACATGCCATGGCTGGCTTTGGGTCTACCGTAACAACGGGAGACGCAGCGGGGGTCGAAACGATTTTGGTGCGGCTGAATCCGTCGCAAGCAGACCGACTCCCTGCGCTCTGGGCGCAAATCGATGAGCAATCCCTAAAGCCCGAATTGCGAATTGGTATGGACAAGAATGGACTTCGGGCCGGCAAAATCTCGGGCAACACGCCACCGCTACTGGATGAGTGGGTTCGGCAAACAGTTCAGCGCATCGGCGAAGATCCGCTAGAACAAGCAGGTTTCGCGGCGGATGTTTCGTCCTTCTCACAGTTGTGGCGGTGTCGGGCCAACATTCGGAAGGAGCTCTCGGTTCGAAATATTTCAACTGGACCAACATGCGTTTTCTACCATGACATTTCCTCTAAGGGACATGTGTACGACTCGCCTCATTTCATTTATGCCATTCAAGCGACCCCGCACGGAGACGCGTCAGCCACCATCCGGTTGACCCCGGAAATGCAACACGGAGAACTGGTAAAGAAAGTGATCGCACGGGAATCGGCCGTACGCACAGATACGCGTCGGGAATCGGTAACTTGGGAACAGCTCGCAATCGATTTGCGTATTCAAAAAGGCGATTGCATTGTCATCGGTCCAACCTCAGACTCTCGCGGTTTGGGCGAACACTTCTTTCACACCAAAACGCAAACGGGTGAAATTCAACCGGTGCTGCTACTGGTTCGACTCAGTGAAGCCAATGCGGACAACGCCTTTGTTCGTCCACTAGTGACGCAGTCCTCGCCACCCGTCCACCGCTAATGGTATTGCGTCAATTGGTAAAGGAACGAAGAACATGGAATGGATCGAATGTGTCCGATGGTGCCATTGGAACGAAGACCAAGAGTCCGTGGATGCATTGATCGAATTGTTGACGGATCTCAGTCTGCGTTCCCGTTACTCAACGCCGATCCTGACCAAGATGCAATACGAGGCAGGCGACTGTGTTGGGGGCTACGTAGTCTTGTACCCGGGAGCCCTCGCGTCCGTCGGCAATTTGAGGTCCGAATCGCGAGACAACGGGGATCGAGACAACGGGGATAGAGGGAATGAGTTTTTGGTCAAGTCAGCCAGGGAGCTCTTTCAGGCTGCGTTCGATTCGGGCGCCGAAATGGTTCAAGCCATTTCTCCGTTGATTGCCTCACAAGTTTCCAACAACATGGAATCTGCATTCGTATCTCCCGACCCACATCGCGATGACGTTTTGAGAAAAGCTGGCATGCAGCCTGTCGCTAAACTTGTTCAGATGGAGTGCCTTGGAATTCCGACTGTTGAAAGGCCAGGTATTCCTTCGGTGGGAAAAGGGGCCAGCGAACTTGCCTTTGTTTCGCATCATGAACTTAGTTCCAATCAATGGAGCCAGTTGGTTGAACGCACTTATGTAGAAACTCGCGACGTTCCAGAACTAAATGGCCTGCGTGACATAGAAAGCACATTGGAAGGCTATGGATCGACTATCGAAGGGGTCCCAAAGACTTGGTGGGCCGTGCAATGCCAAGGGGTTAATATCGGCTGTTTGCTGCTTACGCCGGCGGCGACTCAGTGGTGTGAAATAACCTATCTAGGTTTGGTACCAGAATGGCGGGGCCAAGGCCTTTCGAAAGTTGTCATGAACTTTGTTCGAGACTGGGCGATGGAACGCGGAATCAAGGGGCTTACGTTGGCCGTGGACTTGAGAAACACGCCCGCCATTCGCCTTTATCAATCGTGCGGTTTTGTAACCCAGCGATTTGTACAGGCATGGATTTGCTTTCCAAAATAGTAAATCCATCCTTGGACTCCAATACCGTTCCATTATTTGTTTAACAGTCAGCCGTAGGCGTACTCGATGCCTCGGACGTACGCCTACGGCTAACGGTTAAACGAGTTATCCATTGCACAATGGAACGCTGGGGTTCGGGCTGTTCATCAAATCGGAGAGCGTGGTCGATCGAAAAACGTCTTCAATACCTTCCATGGCACTATCCATCTTTTTGTGCAAGGAACACAGCTTCTTGCGATGGCTAGAAAGTTCTAACGGGCAGGTGTGGATGCGTTGAATAGGATCGACACATTGAACGACTTCATAAATCGTTAACTGATCCGGAGTCTTGCCTAACAGAAATCCGCCGCTTACTCCCCTTTTTACCGTGACCAGTCCTTCGCGGGTCAGCGTTTGCAAAACTTTGGAAAGATAAGGCGCAGGGACTTGAGTCGCTTTTGCTATTTGCGCAGTGGTTTGAAGCACTTCTGGTAGCTTTGCCAAATGCACGATGGCCCGAAGCGCGTATTCAACCGTTTGCGAAAACATAAATCAATGATGTGGAGCAGGGCGAGGGGAAGTTTCTAATCTACCTATAACCTGGGTGGCACGCTCTGATAAACTGGGTGGCTCGCTCTGAGGTACGAAGGGCGTGGTGAATCGCTAGCTAGAACTCTTTGCCACACTTCCCACGCCCATTGCTAATCGCTTTGGGCGTGCCACACGGTGGCCTAGCCTGGTAATAAACTGGCCGCCGCCCGCCTAGCTACTCGCCGTCTCGGTTGAGCGGCAATTGAAACGATACACCACCCACGATCTTTTTGCCACGGTAGTTTTCATGACAAAGGACGCATTTGTCTAACGCCATCGGCAGGATCGTCATGGTCCTCAAGTATTCCTTGCCGTCGATGACTTCAACCGCATCGATCATGTCTTTACCGGCGAGCATTTCTTTGACGGCTCGCTTCTCGAAAGCATCTTTGGGAGAGTTTTCTGGATTGATTGGTTCACCCAGACCGTCAACCAATCTGACGACGTGGTAGTTCCCGTCCTTCATCGCTTTCACGACAGGCTGAAAGGTGGTGATCGCGGCAGTGGACGAGTCGTTCACGACATACGTTTGCGTTACGGAAACGATAGCTGTTTTGTACAGCGTATCGAGCATCTTGGTTTCTCGTCGCGCACGCCGCAAATTCCTGTCTTTTTCGAGGGAAGTTTGAGTGTCGTTGCCAGCCGCGTAGTGCCAAAAACCCAATGCGCTCAGGGCTGCGGTTCCAGTAAAAAATAATCGTACATTCCAGATCGACATGATTACGCCTTGTTGAGCGGGGGTTTAGTTGGTTTGACGCCAGTCATAAACAGGACAGACGTGTCCAGTATAGCCCTATCCATGCACAAGGACAATACAGGATGAAAAGATCCAGTTTTGAGCATCGGACGGTGCATGCAATCGCTCGTGTCGGATGCTACACTGATCCGAAGCCGGCGGAGCGACTGACGTACGCGAATCGCAATCGACGCCGTATTCCTACTCCATTTGAGGCGAATAACCATGAAATCCTTCCATCACCGACCATCTCGCAGCCTGCTATTGTTTTTCATTTCATTCGTGGCGATGCACCTTGTTGCGTCAACCTACCTTTTTGCCGAAACGTTCACCTCGCCTGCCAAAGCCGGCCCGATTTACACTTTGCAAGGGGAGTATATGGGAGTCGTAGACTCTTGGGGTGGAACTTGGGGGGCGCAAGTGATCGCGGTGAAAGGAAAGAAGATCTCAATCCATTTGCTTGAGGGTGGCTTGCCAGGACAGGGTTTCCAAGGCAAAACGCCGTCGAAGGTGTTTGAGGCTAGTATCGATTCGGATAAAGAAAGTGCCGAGGCAACCAAGGAAGCTATTTCGGTCGTAGTCAAACCAAACACGTTGTCCATCAACGATTCAGCCGGCAAACAACTTGGAGTTCTGACAAAGCTCGTGCGAGAAAGCAAAACCTTGGGGGCACGTCCAGCTGCGGATGCGACAGTGCTGTTTGATGCGAACCGAGTCAACGATTTCCAAGGAAACAAGATGGGAGAGGACGGATTGCTGGGGGTTGGCGGAACCACTAAGGAAGTCTTTAGCGACCATCGAATGCATATCGAGTTTCGCACTCCGTTTCAACCGGACGACTCTGGACAGGGCCGAGGAAATAGCGGTGTTTACATTCAAGGACGCTATGAATTGCAGGTGCTCGACTCGTTTGGCTTGGCTGGTGAGAACAACGAATGCGGTGGTATCTATCAAATAGCTAAGCCCTCAATCAACATGTGCTACCCGCCACTTTCATGGCAAACCTACGACATCGATTTCAAAGCGGCAGCCTATGACGCGTCCGGAAAGAAGTCGAGCAACGCAAAGCTGAGTGTGAAGCACAATGGAGTTACGATCCACGATGGTTTGGAGTTGCCCAAGGGAACGCCTGGCAAGGACGAAGAAGCCGACAAACCAGGTCCGCTGTTTTTGCAGGATCACGGCAACCCGGTTGTTTTCCGAAATATTTGGGTTCAAAAAGCAAGCAAGTAATTGTGCGACGGCGCCTTTACCCAACGGGCCACAAGCCCCACTTTAACGCCTCGGGATGCGTTAGAACCTGCCGTTGATTACGCCGCATCCAAAACGACTACTGCCACTTCATTTCTTCATCGCGTATTAACCGTTTCTTCATCTAAATTCTACCGAGCTGGTAGATACTCTGCTTGCGTATGGTGCTGCGTTGGGTGGCAACATCGTAGGATTCTTCATTAGGTGGGGTAAGTTACAGGCTATGAAACGATCTTTTCTCAAACAGTCGGCGGTTCCGAATCACGTCCGCTCGGGTTTCACTTTGGTGGAATTGCTAGTCGTTATTGCAATCATCGGCATTTTGGTAGGCTTGCTTCTGCCAGCCGTTCAAGCCGCTCGCGAAGCTGCTCGACGCATGCAGTGCTCGAACAATGTCAAGCAACTCGGCTTGGCCGTCCACAATTTCGAATCGGCTTACAAGAAACTGCCATCCTCCGGTCAGTGCGGATCGACAGGCTCGACAACAACCGCTTACACGATTCATTCTGTACCGACTCAGTTGCTCCCATACATCGAGCAAACTGTGTTGTACAACATGTTTGACACCAGCTCCAACCCATTTACGTTGTATTCGGCAACACTGCAGTCCAACGGACACTATGCGACAGCGACTGGTGCATTGCTCCACAAAAACGCCAAAGGTCGGACCTATGACGATTCAGGATTTCCGTCAGGTCAAGTTGCCGCAAAGACTCAAGTCTCTGCCTTCATCTGTCCGTCAGCTCCTATTGATGGCCCGTCAAGGGATCCAGTACATGGCTATGCAGGCTTCGACTACATGTTCGTTGATTTGTCGGACATTAATTCTACGGCAGGGATGGCAAACTTCGGCGGTCGCGAACTCCCGACCGGTTCCGCCGAATGGCTTCGGCAAGTCGTAGCTGGCATGTTCAACTGCGACAATGGTGGACTTTCACGCGTGACCGATGGAACCACAAACACAGTCATGATGTTTGAAGACGCATCCCGTTCCCATCCAAATGTGTCTCGGTTTGGGGCTTTGTCCGCACGTAATTCACCGGTTTCTGCACCCGCAAATTCCATTGCGTGGACGGGCGGTTCTACTGGTGGGCGCCGCGTGTTTGCATGGGCTGACCCAGATACCGGCACCAATGGCTATTCCGGTCCGAGCAACGCCCTTTCGCCCGCATCAAAACTTGCAAAAATCAACAATTACGGTCAAGTCATTGGTGGACCAGCCGAATGTCGCTGGACCGTCAATAATTGCGGCCCGAACGATGAGCCTTTTTCCTTTCACACTGGCGGCGCCAACGCAGCCATGGGTGACGGTTCCGTGCGATTCATGTCCGCTAGCACCGATGGAGTCATCCTCAAGTTCATGGTTGGTTCCCAAGACGGCACTGTCATTAACGCTCAAGAATAGGCTGAATGTTCATGAAAAATCTACTTTTAGTTCTTTCCCTTGTTGTCTTAGCCGGTTGCGGTTCGGCTGGGTCCCCGATGCCCGCATCATCCATCGTCAAAGGCAAGCTTGAAACAAGTGCAGGCAAACCGATTGGAAATGTTTTGCTAACTTTGCAGCCGCTTGGAGATGGTCATCCTTCTCCATTGCAGGTATCCGAGGACGGTACTTTCCAAGGGGAAATTGTCCCCGGAAAATATGCGTACTTCGTCGCGAAGTCTTCGGCGAAGAATTCTGATCAGGCCTTGAAATTGGTGGACGCAAAATACTACGAGGCGTCTATGACGCGTACTGTTAGCGTGCAAGCCGGACAAGAGCTTCGCATTGCGATTGAGTAGGCAAGTGGCTCCGTGGGCTCAAGTGGGTCAATCTAGCCCGCTAGGGATTACAGCCAATAATCGAGTATCCCGATAGGGACTAAAGCCAATAATCGAGTATCCCGATAGGGACTAAAGCAAGTAGCCGGGGGTCGCCGCGAAGAGGCGCACCCCCGGGGAACGAAATGACAAGCGAATGACCCTCTAAGGGCTGAAAGGGTCAAAGATTCTGCAAACCCTTCAGGATTGGTACGGATCTTCTTCCAGTGGTGTCGCTCCGCTCAAACACCGGCTTCTGTTTGATATCCCTTCGGGATGAAAAGTTGCACAACTGAAAATGCAACTGTATTCGCATTTTCGCTGGCTGTAGTTACACTAAAACGCTTGTCCGGGTAATCTGCCCGTTTCTGAATTGTGTTGGCAATCCGAACACTGTGGCATTTATGGTTTGGCAGCGAGTTTGCATCATTGGAGTTGGTTTGCTCGGCGGTTCGATCGGCCTAGCTTTAAAACGAAAACGGCTGGCACAATGTGTGGTAGGTGTCGGGCGAAACGTTTCAAAACTCGATATCGCCCTGTCTCGCGGAGCCATCGATATCGCTACTGACGATATCTTGGCTGGCGCTAAAGAAGCAGACCTAATAATCGCTTGCACTCCAGTTCAGTCCATCGTTGATTCTCTTCAAGTGGCGGCCAGTGTGGCTCAACCCGACGCCATCCTTACCGATGTCGGCAGCACGAAACTAAGCATTATACGAGCAGCACACGGTCGTCTTTCCCCTAGCCAATTTATCGGAAGCCATCCGATCGCGGGTGGGCACCACAGTGGAGTAGAGCACGCAGTCGGTACGCTTTTGGACGGTGCGTTGGTTGTCATCACTCCCGGCGAGGACACCTTTCCGGAATTAGTCACGCGAATGATAGGTTTTTGGGAGTCGATGGGTTCGCGAACTTGTTGCCTTTCCCCTAGCGATCATGACGAAGCTTTGGCAACCGCCAGTCATTTGCCGCATATGGTTGCTTCGGCATTAGCTTCGGCCACGGCTCCGGAAATACTCCAGTTTGTAGGCAAAGGGTGGATGGACTCAACCCGGATCGCGGCCAGCAATTCCCAGATGTGGCGGCAGATCTTGGAAGAAAACCATGCGCCTGCCTTACAGGCGATGAAGAACTTTGCCACAATTTGCGAAACTTGGGTCGACGCGTTGGAGAAGTCCGATTTCGACCGCATCGAACAACTACTCAAAGCGGGAAAAGCAACACGTGAGGCTGTGGCAAGTAGACATTCATCCGGCTGATGGCCAACCGGATTCAATCGGGCATTCTGCGCTAACCTCGACCTGTGAACTTGGAATCGCCAGCGATCTTTCCATTCGTGGCGCCTACGGCTTTCTTCTTCAAGGTGCACTTGCCTCCGATCACGTCAAGAAAATTGCCACTGAGCTCTTGACCGACCCGATTGCACAACGCTTTTTAGCTACCTCGGTCGGTGACGTCTCCCTGAACCAACCGATCGACGGATCGGGCACTCCCTCAACCGTACTCATCCATGCCATGCTCAAGCCTGGCGTGATGGATCCGGTTGCCCAAAGCACCCTCAAAATGCTTCGCGACCTCAAATTCGAGGTCGACGAAGTGCGAACCTTTCGAAAGTATTGGATCAGTTCAATCAACGGTACTGGCCCAATCGAAAATTCCGTCGTGCAACGGATTTGCCAGAAAGTGCTTGCGAATGACTCCATCGAGCAAATTGTCGAAGGGCCTTTAGCGCTCGACCATCTTGATGTTGGTTCGGCATACCAGTTCAAGCTGACCGTGGTTCCAATACGCGACCTCGATGCCGAGTCGCTCATGCACTTGAGCAAATCCGGCCAGCTCTATCTGTCCATCGCCGAAATGGAAACGATTCAAGAGCACTTTCGGGAGCAACATCGCGATCCGACCGATATCGAATTGGAGACCATCGCACAAACATGGAGCGAGCATTGCAGCCACAAAACGCTCGGCGGCAAAATCGAGTATCGGGACGAGAATGGCACGCGGCACTTCAAGAGCATGCTCAAAGAAACGATCTTCGCTGCTACCGTTCAGATCCGTGAAAGTTTGGGGCAAGACGACTGGTGCGTAAGCGTCTTCAAAGACAACGCTGGAGTCGTGAAATTCGACGACGAAGACCACGTGGTTTTCAAAGTCGAAACACACAACCATCCCTCCGCCATCGAACCTTATGGTGGCGCCAACACGGGGCTGGGTGGCGTGATCCGCGATCCGCTTGGCACAGGATTGGGTGCAAAGCCAATTTGCAGTACCGACGTATTCTGCTTCGCTTCACCGAACTTCGATCCAAACGATTTACCTCCCGCCGTTCTCCACCCACGTCGAGTCATGAAAGGGGTCGTGTCGGGCGTCCGTGACTACGGCAATCGCATGGGCATTCCAACGGTTAACGGAGCCGTTTATTTCGATGATCGCTATCTCGGCAATCCACTTGTTTATTGTGGAAACGTCGGCATCATCCCTGTCGACAAGGTCGAAAAACAAGCGATGCCTGGCGACTTGATCGTGGCCATCGGCGGCAGAACAGGGCGTGACGGTATCCACGGGGCTACTTTCAGCAGCGTCGAACTAACCGAAGAAAGCGAAAACATTTCTGGCGGATCGGTCCAAATCGGAAATGCAATCACCGAAAAGATGGTGATGGATGTGCTGCTTCAAGCCCGTGATCAAGGACTCTATACGGCCGTCACAGACTGCGGTGCTGGTGGTTTCAGCAGCGCTGTTGGCGAAATGGGGGAATCCATCGGAGCGGAGGTCTGGCTCGACCAAGCGCCCCTTAAATACGAAGGGCTCAGCTACACCGAAATATGGATCAGCGAAGCCCAAGAGCGGATGGTGATGTCCGTTCCTCCGAACAAAATCGAACGATTGAAAAAACTTTGCAATGACGAGGATGTCGAAGTTGCCATTCTGGGCCAATTCACCCCGACGGGTCTTTTACGGTTGATGTACTACGGCGTAGAAGTGGGCTGCGTGAGCATGGAGTTCTTGCATCAAGGCAGGCCGCCTGTGATCCGCCAAGCGGTCTACCAACCTGGTCCCACCTCGCCTTGCCAACTCGGCAAGCTCGATCGTGCGGCGATAGAATCGACCTTGGAGAAAATTCTGGCCAACCCGAATGTCGCGAGCAAGCACTGGATCATTCGCCAGTACGATCATGAAGTGCAGGCGGGAAGCGTGATCAAGCCTTTGGTCGGTCCCTCGTGCAATGGGCCAAGCGACGCGGCTATTATCCGCCCCAAACTCAACAGCAACCGAGGGCTTGTTCTGGCATGCGGCATGAACCCACGATTGGGTGATTACGACCCCTATCACATGGCCACATCTGCTATTGATGAAGCCGTACGTAACGCCGTGGCGGTGGGTGCCAATCCGAGCCGTTTAGCGATCCTCGATAATTTCTGTTGGGGCAATACCGAACGGCCAGAGACTTTGGGGACGCTGGTGCGAGCTGCGATTGCTTGCCATGATTTGGCGATACAGTGGAAGACCCCGTTTATCAGTGGCAAGGACAGTCTCAACAATGAGTTCTCTTGGTTTAGTGCCCATGGGGAAAAAAAGACGATCGCAATTCCTTGTTCGTTGTTGATCAGCGCTATGGGACAGATTGGTGATTGCAGGCTTGCGGTTACGATGGATTTCAAACGAGCGGGCAATGCGGTTTATCTCATCGGCGTAACTCGGGACGAACTGGCTGGCTCTTACGCAGCGTTGGCGTTAGGGAAATCGGGTGGTACGGTGCCGACCGTGGATGCTACGCTTGCCATGCGAAGCTACCAAGCAATCCATCAAGCCATGAAGAGCAAACTGATTGCCTCCTGCCACGACTTAAGCGAAGGTGGATTAGCTGTCTCGCTTGCGGAAATGTCTTTCGCAGGCGAACTCGGCGTGTCGGTAGACATTACCAAAATGCGGCAAGCCAGCTTCGTTGATCGCGAGGTGGCATTGTTCTCCGAATCCAACAGTCGGTTGTTATGCGAAGTTCCTGCGGCACTGGCCGAAGCATTTGAAACCGCCATGTTAGGACTGCCCTGCTTCCGGTTGGGTGAAGTTGCGGAACACGATCGCGTCGTGGTTTATTGCGACAACGAGATTTTAATCGACAAGCCTTGGCGTGGCCTAAGAGAAACGTGGCTAAAGCCACTCGATTGGGAGTAAGCTCCGATCATTGTCGCCTCGTGTGGCACGTCCCTGAGTTTACGAAGGGCGTGGTGAATCGCTAGATACGATAACCACAATATGCCACGCCCGTCGCTATCGCTCGGGGGCGTGCCACACGCACTTTTGCCGAGCAAAAGGCGACAATAGCGGCGCCTACTCGGACAACGCTTCGCCGAAGAACCTGAGCCAGTTGCCGTGGAAAAAAGCCTGGATGTCTTGTTGCGGATAACCCCTTCGTTGAAGAATCGCCACCAACGTTTGAAGATCGCGGTATCGATTGAGATCGGCTGGCGTTTGTTCGCAGCCGTAACCGCCATCGAGATCCGTACCGAGTCCAACATGGCGAATGGAACCGGAAAGTTGACAGACGTGGTCGATTTGGTCGACGGCTCGTTCCAGCGTGGCGATTGGTTTCGTTTTGCCCCGAACAAGTCCATCTTGCAGCATGATGACATCCATGGAAACACCGAGGACGCCATCCCGTTCGATGACGAATCGAATTTGGTCGTCGCTGAACTGACGCTGCCAATTGCAAATCGCTCGGGCGTTTTGATGGCTGGCATGCACCCGGCCTTGGAAATGTTTTGCAACTTGCCAGAATGAAACGTCCGAAAGATGCGTCATGTCGATGGTCATCCCCAGCTCTTCGCAGTTTTTTAGTAGGTCAATGGCGTCCAGAGACAGTCCCACTTCGCTGCGCGTTCCGCCTCCGTAGCGATTGGTTCCGTAATGGGTTAGCCCAAGTGCTCGCAAACCCGCTTCATGAAATTCAAAGACGGTCTTAGGAGTGAGCAGCGGGTCGGCACCCTCCATGGTTAGAATGAAACCCAAAGGTGTGGTGTTCGGTTCCAACTGGTAAGCGTCAAAATGAAACTTGAGTTCGCTTCGAGTTCGAATCATTTTCAGGTAGCCGTCGGCCTCCATGGCGCGATAGTAAGCCAAATGCGCATGGGCCATTCCGTAACAAGCGTGCGGCGATGTCCAGCCGAATGAATGATTGATTTGCTGCTCTTGTCTAGCGAGCAGAGTTGCCAAACAAACAGCTACTTTCGAAAACCGCAACTCGGGCAGGCTGAGCACGTTGGTCTGACGGCCATGCTCCGTCATTTCGAGCGTGGTTTCTTGTGCGCGAATGTCGTCAACGCATTGCCGTAAATCGCGATTCCAATCGACACCATTCAAAGCTAAGTCGAGATGCGCATCGAAGATCAACATGGATGAAGTACCTGTCTGGGTTTTATTGGAAGCGAAAGGCTTTTCTTCTTAGTTTTAAATCTCGCATGCATACTCGGCCGCAGTGTTTTCTCTGCTGGTTGACCTGCAAATTAGTGGGCTAGGCTTCCAGCCCAATTGCATAAGGGCGTTACGACAGTACTCTGGCGTAGATCCGTCGCTCCGCCGACGGATGTCCTGTTTCTTAACGCTGATTGCATGAACTGATACAAATGGCGTTTCGAATCAGCGGCAGCAAACCTGTCCGCCGCATGTTTGGAAACACGTCTGACGTTGTTTGAGAAGGAGCTCGCATGATTGGGCAATTGCACACGTTCTATTCGACTTCGGTTCACAGCAGTTCTTTACGAATCTGCTTAAGCAATTCCGTCGCATGTTGGATCTCCTCCTTTTGCCGTTCTCTATCTTGTGGTATCTCGCGTTCGATGGTCAATGGACCGAAGTAGCCGATCTCTTTGAGCGTTTTCAAATAGGCTCTCATATCGACTTGTCCTTTTCCCAGTGGCACTTCGGCGCCCCAAGTGATTCCCGGTTGGTCGCTCCACGTAGCATCTTTGCAATGGATGCTTCGCACATGCGAGCCGACTTTTTTCAATGCAGGGATAGGCTCACCCATGCCGTACAAGATCATATTTGCCGGATCGAAATTGATGAAGAGATTTGTGCGCTGTGTGTCACCGATAAATTGCATCAGCGCATCAGCCGATTCTTGCCCGGTTTCGAGATGAATGTTTTGCTCATTGTGCAGTGCATGGTCGCAAAGCTGTCGAGTGACGTCGACAATATCGGCATACTCACGCGATTTGGTATCGTGAGGCACGACTCCGAGATGAAGGCCGACGGCACTACAACCTAACAGGCGAGTGAAGTCGGAAATCTCTTTCATTTCTTTTAAGCGAGCAAACCGGGTTGCGACAGGAACCAATCCAATCGTCTTTTCAACGGTTGGAATGTCTGCGTAGCTCTCTCCCTCGAAGCCACCAAAAACGCAAGTGAGTTCGATGCCGTACTCATCAAGCTTTTTCAGGAACCTTTCCGCTGCCTCGGGGGTACGCCCTTCTGCATGTGGCGTATGCAATTGGATCGATGGAATCTGCAAGTCTCGAGCGACTTCCAAATGCACACCTAGGCCAGCGTCGATACTGGTGAATACACCTATGGACCAAGGAGGGAGGCTCATTCGAAAAGACCTAAAGGGAGGGTGGAATTAGGGCCATCACGCGGAGGATCAACCGCCGATCATCCTGGATCGCGCCATGGCGTCTTCGGCCATTTGAATATAGCGTTGTTCTTGAGTGCCTGCCCAAGCGCGTTGGTAGGTGACGCTCAGAACGGTGAAATTAGTCGAATCATTCGGTTCTAATTCGCAGGCTTTTTCCGCATGTTGGACGGCTTCTGCGTGCCGACCCGTTTGAGTGTAGATCCGAGCGAGCATCATGTGGGCCAGTACATGGTTTGCATCTTCTGCCAAGATACCCGTTAGCAGGCTGGTGGCCTCATCAAGTTTGCCTTGATCCTTGAGTTTTTCCGCTTCGTTGAGTCGCTGTGACGTGGTTGTCATGTTAGGGCAAGAATTGGGTTGGTGGTACGATCGGTCCTCACACTTCGGTAAGCATTTAGATTTCGGAGAATTGTAACGGATGGAAAACTATTGTGGAACGCCCTGAGCGAGGGCCTCGCTCAGCCACAAAAGCCAAGCGTGTGGCACGCCACACGACATGTGCCTACCGACCGAGAAACGTCTTGCGCGGGGGGCTCACGATTGAGACACGCCCTAGAATTTCCCGAAGAATGCGCTGTTCTAGATCGGTATCGTTTTCTTGACGGATCCAACCAAGCGTAACAGGTTGGCCAGCCAAGGCTCGGTCGGCACGCACAATGGAGCCATCGTGTCGAGCAACGGCGGAGCCCTCCGAAGAATATTGAGAACGGTCCACGTCTTCGATTTCTTTAATAACCTCGACCGCGATTGAGAAGCCTTCGTTGGTCGGGTCGACGCGAATGGTCGCGGTTCTTCGCATGGTCTGCAGAGTGCTTTGCAACCGCTGGTATCCTTCCAAGGCGTCCTTGCGCCAAGGTTCTAAATAAGTAGCACCAACCTCAGGGTACGTTTCCATCAACCCTGGGTACCACTGCATTTCATCGCGAGTTGGACGCTTTTCGCTCTTGATCCGGAAATAATCATCTACCGTATTCACGATTTGATTCCACAAGAACTCGGAATCTTGAGTGTTGACGTTGATTGGGTTGGCAAATTGCGTTTGCGGTCCCAACGGAATCGAGGGGAGAGAAAGGGTCGTTTGCGGAAACTTCCCCAACTGTCCGCAGCCAGCGAACAGAAGTAGGATGGTTGCGATGGCGACGCGAGCCAACTCCCAGGCCGGCTTCTCTCGAAGCCATCGGACCAACAGGATGCATGCCAATAGGGTTAGCATGGATATTGGCTAGGAAGCTGGTTTCGTGGCGAGATCGCTGAGTGAACGGCCCAATCGTTTGCGACCGCTGGCACTCGGAATTTTTCGTTGCGCAGATTCGTCGATTCGAGCCTCGGCTTGCATGGCCAACGGTTGCTTGGCGAAGGACAGCAAAGCGGGGTGTAGCGAGCGATTTTCTTCGGGAGAACCGATGGTGTCGATGGCATCGCTGACTCCGAGCAGGACCGATTGCTTAACGCCGTCTCGAATCCAATTGAATAGTCCCAATCCATTGCTCATGACTGCGCACTCCCTTGCAAATCCCAAGTGTTTCGAACGTTTTGACGGACATTAGCATTTGGCTTGGCGGAAAACCAGATCAGTTAGTTTATGTCGTCAAAAGACACCGAGGCTTCGACGCGTTTCGTCGCTTTGCGCTTGGCCCAGACGGGCCGGAATCCGAACCAGTGGAATGGCAAGTAAGCTACGCCTAAACCGAGGACATAGGCGGAAGCAAAAGCCGTGAACCATAGGCTGTAAAATCCCGGATTGAACATAATCCATTCGAATACGATTGTTGCCAGTGCGGTCGCTAAAACAAGAATGCCGGCCACCGCCTTTCCGCCGTTCCGGAACCGAAGGAAACAGAAACCAGCATAAACAGTCAGGATTGGGACGATGCTCAGCCCCAACAGAGTAAGCGCCGCAAAGACAATCGTAGAGGCAAAGTCGGGTTGCGTTCGACTATTCGAAACACCCGACAGGATCATAATTGCCAGCGTTGGTACCAAACCCATCACCAGCAGCAACGGAGCAATCAACAGAAGGACTTTCGTGCTTAACGCGTCTTGAAACACCTCCTCGCCCCTCATGGAGAGACTCGCCCCGAAAACTCGGTGCATGAACCAACCGGTAATGCAAATGGCAACAACATAGGCGAACAATGGTCCAATTGCATAGCCATCGGACACCACAACAAGTTGGAGGCCTGCAACCACGAGGCTGCCAAACGCAACTATGTTCTTTCCGGGTGCCGACTGTGGAAATAGAAAGACACAATGGCAAAGAAAGAGGACCATTCCGAATTCCGCCAGAACGCATGCTCCGATCCAAAACCTTGGTACTGTTCCAAGATTGCCCGCATGTAGGGTCGCAAAAAGCCCCGCAATTGCGATCGCGAAACAAATCTGGATTAGCACGGCGATGGAACCAGCCGCGATGACCGCCTCGTCGTATGGGTATCCGCCGCGTTGTGTTGGAGCCGTATCGGCCACGACTTTATCCTTCGCTTCTTCGAAATTCAGCTTTGGCAGGGGTTCGGATCTAGGTTTTAGCATGACCTGCACCTTCTCTTAACGCTATATTCATCGCATCTTAACACATGGCGAATAACCTTTTGCGAGGAAAGAATACCCAATGTCACTGCATTTGAGCCAAGACCTAACCGAAGCGCACAATTCATTACTCAAGCTATCAGGTAGTGTTGAGGACATGATTGCATCCGCTGTTCGTTCGCTGGTCGAACGGCGCGGGGCCTTGGCAGCAGACGTGATCGAGCGAGACAGTCAGATCGACCGTAGCGAAGTGCGAATTGAAGAGGATTGCCTCAAAATGCTGGCCCTTCACCAACCTGTTGCAGCCGATCTTCGCCGAATTACCACCATGATGAAGATCAACGACGATTTAGAACGCATCGCCGACCTAGCCTGCAATATTGCCCAACGGGCGGACAGTCTGGTCCCCTACCCCGAATTTCCGATTCCACCCGGGATCAATGAAATGGCGTTGATGTCCACTTCGATGGTTCGTCGGAGCCTAGACTCATTCGTTCAACGCAACACCGAACAAGCCCACCAGGTGATCGAAGAAGACGATCGCGTCGATGCAAAAAACGTCGAAGTCATCGAAACACTTACCTCCCTCATGACGCGAGACAACACACAAATCGCCGCCGCCATGCACTGTTTTTCAGCTTCTCGTCATTTGGAACAGATCGCAGATCACGCGGTCAGCATCGCGGAAGACCTCATTTATATGGTCGATGGTGTGATTGTTCGCCATCGGCAAATCCTTTTGCGTTCCAACCTTACCTAGCTTCGTCGCATTTTACTCGTACGCAAGTCCTTCGATGTCCAAAAGCAAAATACTAGTCGTGGAAGACGATCGAGCTCTGTCTGAAATCTTGGTCTACAACTTGGAGAAGGCCGGATACGAAGTGCTGAAATCCATGGATGGCAGAGACGGATTGAATCAGGCCCAATTGCGATTGCCTGAAATCGTGTTGCTGGACGTAATGTTGCCCGTGCTCGATGGCGTCGAAGTCTGCCGTCGTCTACGAGCCACGCCCGAGACGGCGTCGGCCACAATCATCATGCTAACCGCGAAATCTGAGGAAGCCGACCAATTGATTGGCTTTTCGGTAGGGGCAGACGACTATGTAACCAAGCCGTTCAGCGTCCGCGTACTTCTGGAAAGAATCAAAGCCCTGACCCGCCGAAAATCAAAACCGATGGAAGATAACTCCGAAACGGTGGCACGATTTGGGATTATGCTAGACCGACGTCGCTATCGAGTCACCGTGGACGAGCAAAACGTCGATTTGACGAAGAGCGAATTCAAACTTCTCGATACGTTGATACGTCAGCCAGGCCGGGCTTTTGATCGGTCGGAATTGATCGACTCAGCGCTTGGCGAGGACACGTTAGTCTTAGAACGAACGATCGACGTCCACATCCGCGCGTTGCGTAAAAAGATCGGCGAAAAGGCCGACGCGATCGAGACCGTGCGCGGCGTCGGCTATCGCTTCCGCGAAGATTAAGGACTGCTCTTTCCCGTTACGAAGGAGACCAGCAAAAAATTAATCGTTAAATCGCATTTCCAAACCGAATTTATTATGCGAACTAATTTTTCTTGTGAATTTACGCGACCTGAACGATAGGAATCAGGCGGCAAGGTTAAAAGTTAGGGAGATTTGAGACATCGGGAGCCACCGACGGAGGAACTGACACATAGACCGTTTATGTGTCACATAGACCGGTCAAATGTCCGTTTTTTCAAGTGGAGAGAAGAACCTTGCTTCTTGTTTTGATAAAAACAATCTATTAGTCAGAAATGAGATCGTCCAAAAACCCAAAAATTCGTTGGGAATATGGCACGCATGTTGGCTCACCGCTCCTCTGTCCGATTAGCACTCACTTTTGCAATTGAACATGGTATCGGAATTGCATCCTCACTGCCTCCGTGTTTGGCCGGAGCGGAGATCTTCCTCTCACTGTGTTTGTTTTGGAATTCGGTTCTGGCGACTCGCCCCGTTGAAATTATGTTTTCAAAGACGCTGAATTTTTGGGAGACCAGCATGCGAGAGCCCAGAGTACGTAGTGCGCTTACCATGATCGAGCTAATGGTTGTTTTGGCAATCATAGGGCTTCTCGTTTCGTTACTTTTGGCCGGTGTCAACGCAGTTAGGGAATCGGCACGACGACTTAGTGATAACGCAGCCGGCAAAGAGATGTCCGGTAAAATGGAACCATGCGTTAATCTTTTACCGCCCATCTTTCTGCCAACTAAAATCCTTCCTTACTATACCAATTCACCGCACCACCGAAACCATCCACCCGACTCAAAACAGTTTTGGAGCTAGTTGGAGCTGCTGGTTATCGTCGTCGGCCAGCATGATGAATAACGGAGCTGGCAAAAAGATGTCCGGTAAAAAATGGGTATCCTCTTCCGGTTCCGCGGTGCGGCTTTTGGGATATACTGATGCTCGTTCGTCGCGACTACCGGAACTGACAACGAGAAATAAAAAATGAAAAGCACGAGCAATCACGATGAGCGAATCGCAAAAATGACATTCGCTTCGGTATATCCACTCTATCTTGCGAAAGTAGAAAAGAAGGGTCGAACCAAAGAAGAATTGCATCAAGTGATTGAATGGCTGACCGGTTACAATGAAGAGTTTTTGAAGAAGCACACTAAAGACGAAGTGACTTTCGAACAGTTCTTTGAGCATGCCAAATTAAACACGAATGCACACCTTATCACCGGGGTGATTTGCGGCTATCGGGTGGAAGAGATTGAGAATCCGCTAACGCAACAGGTTAGATATTTGGACAAGCTAGTGGATGAACTAGCGAAAGGACGGAAAATGGACAAGATCTTACGCATGGTGTAGCGTCACCATTGACAGACTCTATCTGACATGGCCAGCCGCCGAACTGTCGCGATTCTAGGCGTTTTGATTTCTTGATTCGTTTCGCAATATGCTTTATGGAACGCGCAGTTCAATTTTACGCGATTATCAACCTCTTGGTCATCGGCATCTCTCACGTGGTGCGGCCGCGGGTGTGGATAGACTTCTTCGTCTTCCTCCGAGAACGAGGTGAAGCCGGTGTGTTCGCCGTCGCCGTCTTGAACCTGATATTCGGCTCGATCATCGTCGCTTTCCACAACGTTTGGTCGGGCATCCCACTGCTGCTCACCGTCTTGGGTTGGGCAAACGTGGTCAAGTCGCTGCTCTATTTCACGTTCCCCGCGTTTGGCTTGCGCAAACTCCAGCTCCTCTCTCACGAGCGGGCGAACCTCGTCGTTGGCGGCGGTATTGTCTTCCTGTTGCTGGCCGGTGCCCTCGGCTATCATCTCTGGAGCACAGCCTGAAGGGATTTCCTTTCAGATCAAAGTAGGAACACCACAGCGCAGTTCGCGGGCGACCGGCAAGATGCCGAAATCGGGAAGCTGTCGAACCAGACCAAGGCAAATCCGGATCGGAACCGTCCGTCGTGGGAAGCATCAGTAGATGGCTCTTTCTATTTCTCTTGGTTTTCGGTGGGGCAATCCTACTGCTCGCTGTTTTCACAGAGAGGGACGCCAGCGAGATCGACAAAACGGATGTAAACTAGCGGCGAGGAAGCGGCTGAGTTGGTTTAGCTGTCCTAGCGAACCGCTTCGACGCGATCGGGGTGGTTTGGTAATCACTTGGGAAATTGAAGAGGTTGGTTCGGTGCCTGTGATTGAAATTGAAACTCGAATCGATGCTTCCATTGAAACCGTTTTCGATCTTGCTCGCAGCATAGACTTGCATGTCCGGTCGACGGCGCAAACAAACGAAAAGGCGGTTGCCGGTTGTACGACAGGCCTGATTAGTCTCGGCGAAAGTGTAACTTGGGAAGCAACTCACTTTGGAGTGAAGCAACGGTTGGCCACGAAGATAGTCCAATTTGAACGACCACGCCACTTCCGTGACTCCATGGTTTCGGGCGCCTTCAAAAGGTTTGATCACGACCATCATTTTGAGTCTGTCGGGGGGCAGACTCTGATGAAAGACGCATTTGACTACACTTCGCCCTTCGGAATCTTTGGACGCATTGCGGACTTTTTGTTCCTGAAGCGTTATATGACGAGGCTGCTTCGAACACGCAATAGCCTTATCAAGTCCGTGGCGGAATCCGGAAGCGCCTGTTGGCTTGGAGATATTAATGACTGACGAACACGACAAAATCTCTCCAGCCACAAAGCTGCAATTCTCGCGATGCTAAGATGCTACCATCATGAATCTCTCAAAACACGCCGACGTATTCCTGCTGGCGGAAGCATCACCTGATTCCACAGAGTCTTCTCCCCACAAGTTGGATCCTTCCCACGGTGGACATTGGCTCCGGCCGATTCGAATGCGACTGTTGGATCGGATAGACTGAAGTTCCAATCGAATTTTGCCGGACGGAAGAAGTTTAGACTAAACGGATTTTTTGTTTTGTCTCGTCACTCTATTTTACAGAACTAAACATAAGTATGATCAGTGCAGTCGAGTGCTTAGCGTCAATTGCGATGACTACTGTTACGTTGATCTACGTGCCTTCGGGTACTTACAAAATTTAACCGATGATGACTGTTCGTTAGGATTTGACAAAATTGTTATGCAACAACGACGAGGCTGAAATTGCATTTCGCAAATCACTCGATCTTTGCGAGAAATCACAAGCATTCGTTGTGTTCAGCGAGTTGGGGCACCTTTTCAAATTCAAGGGCCAAAATCAAGTCTCTGCTGACTGGTTCCGCAATGCCATCGATGCAAGACCTGACGATGCGGGCGCATATATCTTTCTTGGTTCTGTGCTCGCGCGTGACGGCAAACTTCTCGAAGCGGAGGCTGCACACCGTTCCGCCACGCAATGCGATGACGGATGCATCGACGAGGCTTATTTGAATCTCGGTCTGATTCTTCGCTCCCTTAGGCGCTACGGCGAAGCACGGCAGTGTTTCGAGCGTGCACTAGAACTTGACCCAGAGTACCAGGCTGCCCAAGATGGCGCAGTCGTTGCCGGGGCACTATACCGATCCAATCCCAATACGGGCGACAATGAATCGGAGAAAAGCCTTTCTCCTGAGGCTAAGGAAGACTGGATGGTCAACACGTAAATGGCAGGAACGCTTGACGCACTTAAGACGCAACCCGGACGAAAATTCCGATTCATCCATCGGCGGCATGAATAAAAAACCCTCTTCTTCTTCCTCCTACCATTTTTTACCGCCCATCTTTTTGCCGACCTTTCCTCGACACTTCCGAACCCGATTGAGCTAGCAGCCATCTCAAGCCAGCCGCAGTCTGGGCCGCATTTGTGAAAATTGTCGCTGACCTCACTCCTCGCGTCCTCACTCCTCGCGTCCTCGGCGCGCGACCTTGTGTTCAAGGGTGTGCAGCAACCAAATGACTAGGCATTATTTAACAGGTTTGCTCTCGAAATCGGCGGAGATCTTTTTCTTTTCCGACAAACAAAATCATTTGGTCGGCAGCAAATTGGAAATCGGCGTCGGGGAACATCGTTAGCTTGCCTGTCATGGCGTCTTTCACACCGATCACCCAAAGTCCGTACTTCTTTTTCAAGTCCGTGTCCATCAGCTTCTTGCCGAGCATCGAATCGGGCATCGCGATTTCAACGAAGCTATACTCGGTATCAATCGG
>JAYTVM010000576.1:0-37475 GCA_043743995.1 Pirellula sp.
GCCCGATAACCGCCGCACTTCGCTCCCGCCTCGACCGCCTAAGGCGGTCGAGGCGGGAGCGAAGTGCGGCGGTTAGCGGGCTGTTACGTAGCACGCCAAAACAAGGTTGAGAGGAGGCAAGCTCCCGCTCAGCCAAAGCGAATAGTTGATGATAATACTTCACGGCGTTGCCTTCTCCCCTTCTCCAATCCTCCAATCCTCCAGGACTTCAAACAATGAATCTAAAAAACGACTGCCTTGTGCTCGCTGGTGCGTTGGTTGGCGGACTGGTCGGATATATCGCCTTCAAATGGCTTTTGGGCCAGGGGTATTACGGTCTGATGTTGCCTGGCGGATTGTTGGGAATGGGTGCCGGCGTATTCAAAACACCTACCAAGGCTGTAGCCGTAGTTTGTGGAACTTTGGCGCTCGTTCTTGGGTTGCTTGTCGAGTGGGATTCATCGCCATTCAAGGCGGATGAAAGCTTGGCTTACTTCGTTACCCACTTTTACGACCTCAAGCCAGCCACGCTGATCATGATCGCGTTGGGGGCCGCAATCGGATTCTGGATACCGTTTCGCAGAAGCCAGGAAGTTACCAGCCAAGGGAGCGGCGTATGATCCCTGACGCTGCAACCATTCGAAATACATTTGTATCGCTGAGCGTTTTTGCTCTATCGATTGTCCTTTGGAATCAGAATGTTTCCAACGCAGACGATGATGGCAAGACGCTTCGGATCATGACCTACAATATCCACCATTGCGAGGGGGTAGATGGCAAGCTGGATGTCGAGCGCATCGCTGGTGTCATTCGCACGCAGGAATGCGACCTGGTCGCATTGCAAGAGGTGGATCGCAACACGACACGAAGCCAACGAGTAGACCAAATGGCAGAACTTGGGCGACTGACGGGCCTGCTACCGTATTTTGGCAAGGCCATCGATTACGGTGGCGGCGAGTATGGACAGGGGATCCTATCGAAGTTACCAATCACAGATACCAAGGTTTTTCAGCTTCCGTCGGGAGCCAAGCGCGAACAACGGATTGCCCTTGAAGTCGTCGTGCAACCGAAAACCGGACCTCGATTTGTTTTCGTATGTACGCACTTGGATCATAGCTCCGGTGAAAACGACCGCACGCTTCAGATCGCTGAACTAAAAAAACTGTTTGGCGGTGGTCCAAGCCAAGCGATTCTGGCAGGGGACTTCAATTGCACGAGCAACAAGCCCGAACTGACGCCGATCTTGACTTATTGGTCGGATGTGGATGCAAAAAAATTGTCGCCCACGATTCCGGTGGCGAAGCCTACTCGCAAAATTGACTATATCTTTCTGCAGCGAGATAGCCCATGGTCGGTTGTCTCCGTCGAGGTGCTTGACGAACCTATCGCCTCAGATCACTTGCCGCTAGTTTCGACAATTCGCTTGAGCAGCGATCAAACCAAGTAATTGGCTCCTACCATTACTTTACAGAAATTGCATCAAATACACTCGGATCACGAGCAAGACGACCATGGTCACTGGATGAGATGGCATGTCGGTGACTTTTCCGTAAGATCGCTTTCTGACGACATTGCAGCGCTTTCTGAATTTATGCATCGAATCGGTCGATCTGAATGAGGAGGACGATGAACATTCGCGGAGGAGCTTTTGAAATTGAAGATAAAAAAGGCCCTCGAAATTTTGATGTGCATTGCCGTTTTGCTAGCCATCCTAGGATGTAAATCTGTAGGTATTGAACGCTTGGCATTGCGTCGGGAAAGACCAGTAGAGCTAGTTAAACCTACATCGAATCCGTCCCCTTCCGTCATCACGAAAGTTCAACAAACGCAGTCGAGCGAGGCTGCGGGCGCTATCCAGAACGTTACATTGGCGTCGGTAACTACGTCAGGTGCGGGAAACGCCGATCCAATTCCAATTGTGAAAGTTGCCGACTTCATAGAGGTCATCGACGTTTCTGAACCCTCTATTCAGAACACGAGTACGCTTTCATTAGAGTCGGCGATCTCGCTTGCTCTTGCCAATAACCCCACCATTCCACAGGCACGATCTCTCGTACAACAGCAGAACGGTACCACGGTCCAGGCCGGTCTGTATCCCAACCCACAAATTGGCTATTTACGCTCCGATCCGGATCAACCAGGCAAGAGCCGATCTAGCGGTGCTTTCCTAAGCCAAGAGTTTGTGACTGCTGGCAAACTACGGTTAGCACAGCTTGCTAGTCGCTACGACATGACGCTGCGCTCGTGGCAAGTTACCGCTCAAGAGCAACGTGTTGCGAACGACGTTCGAATTCGATTCCACGAATGCGTTGCCGCACAGCGAACCTACGCGGTCGCTAAAGAGCTCGTACAATCAACCCACGATGGGCTTCAGATTGCCAACTCAATGCGAGCTGCGTCGATCGGAACAAAACCCGACGTCTTGCAAGCCGAAATGCAGCTTTCGCAAGCAGAAGGGCTTCTTGACAATGCGCAATTGCGAATTGATGCTGCCAAACACGGGCTTGAGGCGGTTGTAGGCACCAACCTCGCAGAATGTGAAGCTGTGGCAGAACTCGAAGTTGCGATGCCCGAACTCGATTGGGAATTTTGTCTCGAGCGACTACTAAAGGAAAGTCCTTTGCTCAAGTCGCAAGACGCCGAGTTGCAAGCGGCTCGAGCGGAGATTCAATTGTCTGATGCACAAGCGATTCCAAATATAAGTGCACAGATGGTCGCGCAGAGGGACTCCACAGAGAAATTTAGCAGCATCGGTACCTTCGTTTCGATACCCGCACCCATTTTTAATCGCAATCAAGGGAACAGAATGTCTTCACGAGCGTTTTACTCGCAACAGGTTCGTGAATATGATCGGCTGAAACTCGCTCTTACTGACCAACTATCCGTGGCACTTCGTCAGTACAAATCTTTGCAAAATGAAAGCCGAAGGCTGCAGACCGAGATTCTGCCAAAAGCGGAAGAGAATTTCGAACTCGTAATCGTGGCTTACAAAGCTGGAAGAATGGACTTTCAACGCGTTATCGACGCGAGGAAGCTATTATTTCAATCCAAAATCGCTCAGATCGAAGCAGTCGCTGAAATGCAAAAGACTTTCGTCGAGATTGACGGATTACAATTAACGGGTGCCCTCAATCCAACGGAAGTGGGGACGGCGCTTCAATCGACGGCAACCTCATCCAACGGAGCGCGGAGCATGCTGTCGCAACAAATTCAGACCTCAACCAATACTGCCAATCGCAATCTCCCGGGTGCATTACAGGCCGGAGACTTTTGATACGATGATCCACCAGACCACTTTGCGAAAGTTCGCTAATCACTGCTCGATCAATTATTGTCGTAGCGAAACTCGTCACGAGTTTCGGCTGCCCAAAGATCCGAAAGTCTTGACGACTCTCGCTACAGTTAAATCGATAAATTGTTTATCGAACGGTTCTAGCCGAATCGTGGTCGATCGAGAGTCTAGACGTTTTTGTGCTCGCTGGTTATTGACGCTTTTGTGCGGCGTGATAGTCGGTTGCGATCGAAGAGCTGAGGACGGCGAAGCCAAGCAGTTACCCGAACAAGCGGTCCTGAACAACGGGACGGTTCAGGTCGCCCCATCTTCAGCAGAGCGCATTGGCATTCAAAAGGTTGCTTCAAAGAGCACTCTATTCACGCAAAAAACAGAAGTCTACGGAAGAGTTGTTCCTAACCCAAATGCAACCTTTGACCTAATGTCTCCTTCGGCCGGACAGGTGTTCATTGATAGCGGAATTTGGCCGATGCCTGGAACGCGTGTTATCAAGGGGCAGCAATTGGCTACGCTCAAGGTACGTATTTCACCTGATTTGCGAGCTGACTTTGAAAGCAGAATCGTCGAAGCGAAGGCACGCTTGACGAACAATGAAGATGTCGTTCAATCACTCTCACGTATTACCCAGGGCTTACAGAATATTTCAGCCAGAGAAATTCTGTCTCGCACTGAACTTGATACGGCCAGTGCGAATCTTTCCAAAGCCAAATCGCAAGTCGAATTGGATAAGGCGATCATTGCGAATTGGCTAAGCGTGATGAACCGCGTGAATGCGGCAGAATCAGTGCAAGGCGACTTCTGGCATCTACCATTACTATCGCCTCACGAGGGCACGATTGCGGAAATCGCAACCGCGGAGGGGGCGTTTGTCGAGGCCGGTACATTGCTCTTGAGAATCATCGATCAATCTCAACAGCTCATTCGACTCGAAGTCCCACCGAATGCGCCTTCATTGCTTGACGGTGCGGTCGAAGTTGACACGCTGGTTATCAAGTGCCAAGGCAAATCATTCCAGGCAAGTTATCTTGGGCGTGCACCGTCGATCGATTTTTCTAGCCAGAACTCTCTTCTCCTCTATTCGGTTAGAGACGCCTCGGATCAACTACGTTCCGGTCTACTCGTCACTGCGAGCGTTGCCAATGGAGAATCAAAAGTGGACGCGATAAGCGTCCCCAATTCGTCTGTCCTTCAGCATCGAGGGCTAAATTACGTGTATGTTGCGATAGATGATTCCACCTATCAAAGGCGAAGCGTAGACATTTTGGGAATTCAAGAAAACGAGACGCTCGTCAAGCCATCAGTCGAATCAATACAGGACTTAGCGATTGGGGTGGTTGATGGCGAAATTGTTGTTGGCTCTGGAGCGCAGTTGTTGCTATCACGCGAATTTCTTGTTGTTGGCGGGGACAGCGATTGATGTTGCAATCTATCGTCCAATGGTCTCTTCACAATCGTCCTGTCGTCTTAGTCTTCGCAGCCCTCGCAATCGTCACCGGGATTGTCGCGTCGTATCGATCCGATTTAGATGCATTTCCGGAGTTTGCACCGCCTCAAGTAACCGTCCAAACCGAAGCCGTCGGACTTTCTGCAGAGCAAGTTGAGCAACTTGTTACCCTGCCGCTCGAGCAAGCCATCGTGGGGCTACCGGGGCTAGAAGCGTTACGCTCCCGATCAATTCAAGGGCTTTCCGCCATCACAGTTGTCTTTAAGGACAACGTCGATGTGTATTTGGCAAGGCAGCTCGTTGGCCAAAAACTTAGTGAGGCTCAGTCGCTGCTGCCCGCTAACGCCGAGATACCTAGAATGGGACCAATGACAAAAACGACCGGGCGCCTTTTGGTAGTGGGATTTACCTCAAAGTCACTCAATGCCATTGACCTTCGCGACCGTGTCCAGTGGGATGTCCGACCTCGGATTCTGGCACTTCGTGGAGTCGCGATGACCACGATATTCGGCGGGGACGTTAGACAGTACCAAGTACAGATTTTACCAGAGCAATTGGCAGCTCGCCAAATTGGAATCAACGACGTCATTGATGCAGCCAGGCAATCGACCGGGATTCGTGGGCTTGGTTTTCAAGAAAACGATAATCAGCGGATCGTCCTCCGAGCAGAAGGACAGATACAGTCCGAAAGCCAATTAGCCGAAACAGTCCTAACTCGAAGAAATGGAGCGACAGTCAAACTTCGCGACATCGGTAGTGTCGTACAATTTGCTGCCCCCAAGTTCGGGGCTTCGACGGTGAATGGCCAGCACGCTGTATCGATGCTTGTTTATAAGCAGTTTGGCAGCGATACACTTACGGTGACACGCAGCATTGAAGCCGAACTGGAGTTGATGCGATCCGATTTGCTTTCGCAAGGGGTCGAAATGCAGTTCGGACTATTCCGTCAAGCGGACTTCATAGAGAAAGCAGTCGGCAACGTGATTGATTCGCTTTGGCTTGGAGCCATCTTGGTTGCTGTGATCCTGACGCTCTTGCTGATGAATCTTCGAGTGGCATTAATCTCCTTAGTTGCAATTCCCCTCTCGTTACTTTCTGCGATCTCCGTACTGTGGTTTTTCGGAATCAGCCTGAACACGCTCACCTTGGGTGGACTAGCCATCGCCGTCGGCGAGGTTGTCGACGATGCCGTGATCGACGTAGAGAATATTTTCCGAAGGTTTCGACAAGCCAAGGCTAAGTTTGGGGTCTTTGATGCTCCGGCGGTGGCCTTGGCCGCGTCGCTCGAGGTCCGGTCAGCGGTCGTGTACGCAACATGGATCGTTGTGGCAGTATTTGTGCCAGTTTTGTTAATGGGCGGAGTGCAAGGCCGTCTTTTTGCGCCGCTAGGCTACGCCTATATTTTGGCAACCGTTTCTTCATTATTGGTCGCACTGACGGTAACACCAGCTATGTCGGTTGTTTTGCTGCGCAATCGCGTCGCGTCTCATGATCCGATCGTGCTCAGGTGGATGCAGGATATTTACGTCCGTGCTCTCAAGTCTACGCTTCGACTTCGATGGCTTGCGATCGGAGCTGTTTTGATTGCGACCGCGTTTGCGATACTGTTGCTTTCAAAGTCCGGCGGTGAATTCCTACCTGAGCTGAGAGAGAGCCACCTCATTGTCCATATGCAGTCTCTCGCAGGGACTTCGTTATCGCAAAACGTCAAAACAGGGCAGCAGGTCACCAAAGTCCTTTTAGCAATGGACGAGGTTGCAAATGTCTGCCATCTGGCCGGTCGTGCAGAACAAGGCGAAGACACTTGGGGAATTGAATACGGAGAAATCGAGGTTCCGCTCAAGCCAGATGCAAACGTAGAAGAGCTCCGGGAGCAACTTCTTAAGGAACTGCCTGAAGCATTCCCTGGGAACAATTTCCATGCATTCACTTTTTTGTCGGAATGCATTCACGACAGTCTTTCCGGGGCAATCGCACCGGTACTCGTCAAAGTAAAAGGGATAGACGTCGAAGCAGTCGATAATACGATCCAAAAACTGATGTCCGTAATGAACGCAACGCCTGGAAGTCAGGGAGTTTTCGCAGAGCCACAAGACGGACAGCCCGAGTGCATTATTCGCGTCAGGCACAACGATGCAGCGTTGTATGGATTGAGACCAGCCGAAATTGTCGAGAGTGTCCAAGCAGCATATCAAGGGACAATCGTTGGACAAGTCTTTGACCGCAATCGGGTTACGCCTATCGTTGTTATTCTCCCTCCAGACATTCGCGACCAACCAGAGGTGATTAAGCAATTTTGGCTTTCCGTTCCCGGCGATCGCCGTCTACCAGTCGATCGCCGCCTAGACGACAACAAACAATCCAATCCATTGCGAACCGAAAGTAACACGAACGACGAAGGACGCGTGCAGTTGTTCCAAGTTGCGGATGTGTTCTTGAGCGATGGGCGATTCCTGATAACCCATGAGAACGGAATCCGTACGCAAACCATCACTTGTGCGACAGTGGGTCGCGACGTTGAATCCTTTGTTCGTGACTTGGAATCACGCATCGATAAACTTAGAATCCCCACTGGCGTTCAAGTCGAAGTTGCCGGTGAGCACGTCGCAAAACGGACAGCGCAGGCGGAGCTGCTAATGACAGGCGGAGGAGCGGCAATCGCGGTCGTGCTCCTTTTGTGGATGGCATTGAGAACTTATTCAGCGACCTTACTTGTGATGCTCAACATCCCCTTTGCCTTGATCGGTGGAGTCTTTGCAGTTTATGGAATGGGCAACGTATTGAATGTCGGATCGCTGGTTGGATTCGTCACGCTGTTTGGCATCACGATGCGGAACGGGATCATGATGGTAACACACTGGCAACACCTAGTAACTGAGAGTCCAGGGGAAAGCCATTTGGAATTGATTCTTCGCGGCGCACGCGAACGCCTCGGCCCCATTCTAATGACAGCCCTCGTCACCGGATTGGGACTTGCTCCGATCGCAATCTGGAGTAATCAAGCCGGCCGTGAAATTGAAGGCCCCATGGCGATAGTGATTCTTGGCGGACTTCTGACGTCAACGCTACTCAACCTGTTTATGCTACCGGCTTTCGCAAGTCTATTGGGAACGCGTTTGCTTTTGGTCGTTCCTACGAGTGTGCTTACATTAGAGCGAAGCTAGAACGTCCCATGCCAGCTTTTTGACTTAGCTTCGCAGTTGCTAGCGTTCCAATTCGCGCCAAACATTTTCAGAAACCGTGCCCAAATTCGCGGCAAATGTCTTGCGAGCGGTTGAACTCCGTGAACATGCATCGTCGGTACCGTCGATATCAATTCTATGGACTTCAATTTTCGCAATAATTCTCGAAGGCTGTTCATCGACTCCATTCGATTCTGGCTAGTCTCCGCATTGAGTGAGTGCTTGCTTTTGAGGACATCTCATGTTTGTTTCGTGTTTGCGATGCTAGCATTCGCAAGTGGTTGTTCGTTAGGGCCAAGGACCATTCACAACAATCGACTACTGTACAACGAAGCAGTCAAGACCACCTCAGAACAACAGTTGTTGCTAAATATCGTTCGAATGCGTTATACGGATTCGCCAAGTAGCTTGGCGATTTCGTCTATCGCCGATCAACGCGAGGTTACTGGTAGATTAGGGATCGTTCCATTCTTTACTTCGGCAGGCGCTGGCGATGTGGGAAGCTACAAAGGAGCGATTTGGCCAAGCGCCGAACTCGCTGGAGTGACGCGACCTACGCTGAGCTTCACGCCGCTGGACGACCAGGAATTCACGCGTCGGCTCTTCACTCCCATTAGTCTGGAGGGAACTGCGTATTTGAGCAAAACGACTTGGCCGATTTCGGTCGTCTTTCGATTGTATCTAGAAAACCTCAATTGGGTGTCCAACGCTGAAACAGCCAGCGGCCCAACCCCTTGTGCGCAGCCTGAATACGTCGAGTTTCTTGCTGGAATCTCTGCCCTTCAAAGGTTACAAGACCGCAAGCTAATCGCCATCTTCTCGGAGCCACGCGAAAAAGTCATGTCCTTCGGCAAGGGTGAGCAAAATGATCATCTTCGGGTCGCTCTGGACGCAATCAAAGAAGGTTATCAATTGCAAACAAATCCGGATGGACCATGGAAGCTTGTTAAGGAGAGGGATCAACCGGTGCTACGTTTGGGAGATATCGCCTCGGAAGACGAAGATTTATCGATTTTTTGTAAAGCGTTTCGCTTGGACCCTTCGCTCAGGACCTTCGATTTGACTGCCGATGGGGTTGATCCTTTCTTGATCGGAACACCGCCCACCGGTCTTGATAAATTGGATCTGGAGACAAGATCACTTTTGCAAGTCTTATTCTTCATTTCACATGGAGTCGATGTTCCAGCCGAGCATCTTGCATCTCGATTAGCTCCAACGACCTTCGAGTCGTCCGGGCAAGCCTTCGACTGGCGACAAGTGATGCAGGGCTTGTTTCAGGTTCGACACGTGAAATCTCGCAAACCACCGACGTGTGCTCAAATTGCCGTCAAGTATCAGGACTACTGGTTTTATATCGACGAACGAGACCGTGAAACCAAATCGACATTCAGTTTGCTGCTGGAAGTATCCCGCCTTGAGCTCAATACTCCGAAAAGCACAGCGCCGCTATTAACACTGCCGCTGGGCGGATAACTGGGCATCCCGAGCGCGAGAGACGCGATTTATGTTGTTAGATTGAGTGATGTGTTTCGGAACTGCCGTCTACAAAAGCGTTTCATGCAAAATGACGATCGCGACGCTGAAGTAGATTACAAGCCCAGTAATATCAACGAGCGTTGCGACGAAGGGAGCGGAACTTGTGGCTGGGTCCAACCCGCAGCGACGGAACAGCGACTCTTGACGACGATCCACTGTTGCTTGATTGAATGACTATCGATTGGCCTGAGGTAAGTGCCGTTTTTCGTGTCGCTTAGTACCACTGACCGCTTGGATCTTCGCCATCTAGAAGTCGATTGATGAACAAAACTATTTCGACTCGCCCTTTCTTTCGAATGACCGCTGGCGTACAGACATCCCGAGTCAAAAGCAACCTCAATTCCCAATCGCCCGCTGGAGTTCCGCGACGCTGCGGTGGTATTCCGTTAGTGCTCGTTGATATCCAATCTGCTGTTCCGTGGATTGGCGTCTAGCATCCATTAGTCGGAGGAAGTCGATCGATCCTGAAATGTAAGCGGCGCGAGCTGTTTCAAGATTGACGTCAGCGATCGATAAAATTCGGTTCTTGAACAACACTACTGTTTTTCGACGGGCCTCCACCTTCGCGAAAGCCATCTGAACCTCTTCATTGACTGCGTCTTGTTGTACCGCGAGTTCCGAACACATCCTTTGAACACGGAACTGCGCTTCCCGGACAGATGCTGCTCGTCGATCGTTTTGAATCGGAATGTTCATGTTCATTCCAAGTTGACCCCGTTGCACGCGGTCCGTCCAGAATGAATCGTATCGAGTCATAAATTCAAAATCGGGATAGTACTCTTTCAGTGCAAGCGCAATCGCGTTTCTCTCGACTTGAATTTGGGCTGATAGTGCAGCAATTTCAGGCCGACTTTGAATTGCATCTTCTCGCAACTCGGAAATCTCAGGTAAATCGGCAATCGCATCAAGTTCCTTCGGTGGTGGTGGCAAAGGTTCATCGGGACGCTGATGAAGTAAAGTATTTATTCGAGCGATTGCAATTTGTTTGGACTTTTCTAAATCCAGCTTTTGTTGCTCAAGCTTTACTAGTTCAAGATCGGCCGCAGATAGGTCTTGTTGCGAGACTTGGGCAGCCTCATATTTGGATTTCGCAGTGCTTCGAAAATCCTGCATCAGTTCCAGGTTCTGGCGATTGAGCTCAATCTCGCGATGTGCCAGGTAGTCATCAAAAAATGCTATACGAGTCGCGGACGACAGTTGGAGCAATACCGTTTTCGAGTCCGATGATTTGGCGGTCGCCTCCCACAGTGCTTTTTGTCCCCTCAATTCTCGCTTGCCGCTCCACGGAACTTGCTGGGCTAGCCCAATATAATAAGAAGACTGGACTGACGAATTCGAGGGAAGCGTTGCCGGTGCTATCATCGATTGGAGCACTGGATCTTGAAGCGATATTTCTTGCGGGTACCGCTGCAAAGCCTCATGCCATGCCGCGTGTGCGGCTTGCAAGGATGGGTTGCGGGCATGCACAGACGCAATCAATGTGTCGACGTCAAGAACTTGGCCAACTGTTAGGTCAACGGTTTCATTCGACGGAGTGGTTTCAGAATCGCTGTCCTTTTTCTGCCACGAAACCAGTTGAGTCGACGGTTCGGACGGGGAGGTGACTGGAGCGAGAGACGGAGTTGTTTGCGGATATGCAACGGTCTTTGCTATCTTTTTCTCATGCGGAAAAGATTTTGGCGGTGTGCTACAACCGCCTAGCATGTAGCAAAGAACAAATGCGGGGAAAATTGCAAGACGTTGAAACAGCGACACGTTCTTCTCCGTGAACGAATTCTCATGTGGCGCTGGCGGGTTAGCAGGACAGCCAGAACAAACGGTATGCTGACGGTATTCGCCATAATCGTTATCGTCCTTCCGACCAGCTAAAACGCAAAAACATCGATTTGCCCGCAAACTCAACGAATTCAGATGCGTTGTCGAAGTGAAAACGCAAACACTTGGAGAAAATGCTCGAATTCGAGTTCGTTTGGCTTTCCAAGCCAACCAAATCAAAAAGCAATTGGAAAAAGCCCCAGTTCGGGGACCGATTTTTATCAACCTAGTTCGTATTTGTTCGTAAGATCTGCTATCGTAGATGAGTCGAGCCTTGGAAAAGTCATGGTCCTCATGCATTGCGCATCCGATACCAAATTGTAGAGTCAAGTTCTAACACACCGGCAAAGTAGACTTCGTATCATGATCCGTTTTAGGCAACTCTTAATCCTTCTTCTGATGCCGATTGCGGCTTGGAGCGGGTTGCCTCAAATTGGTTGTCGTTGCTCAAATGGCAATGTACTCCGTTACTGCCCAATGGTTAGCAATCCGTTTGTCCGGAAGGGGATGGACTGTCAGAAAACGGGAACGAAGGCAGAGTTGCACTCTTGTTGCTGTGACTCAAGTGAAACTAGTGATTGCTGCAAAGGCGCTTCAAAGCCGTCCAGTAAAAATGGCAGCCAATCCACTTTAAAGTCTTGTTGCTGTTCTCCCATACTGTTAGGCGGTCCTAGTCGAATATCAATCGATGCGATTGACGTTCCGGACCTAGATCGATCGATGGACGTATTCAATCGGTTTGAATCCGTGCATTTCGTTTGCAGCACGCCACTGGGGAGGGTGTGGACAGATACAGGCCCACCTGCAACTCCAGACTTGATCACCTTGCTCGGCCATCGTCTAATCTGATTTCTTCCATTTGCGACATGTCTTTCTGCGTGTCGCCCCTCTTGATCATTACAGTTCCCTTATGCGATTGTGTCGCCATTTGGCGACTTGCAATACTCCTCACCAGTGTCCGCGAACTGCTGGGTCTGTTCCTCGAAGTAGCAGGCCCAGCAGTCCCCGCGGTTTTATTTAATTTGCTGAAACCAGTTCTATTGCGACCGTTTTTTACAACGATAGAGAATACGCGAATATGCTCCCAACGAACAACGAACGAATTGTCGATAGGCCTGATGAAGGTGGACTTCACGCACCCAAAGAACTGGGACTCCTCGCGAGAGCCTGGTGGTGGTTCGATTTTGTCGTACTTGTCAACTTGGCACGGCTTCGATTCGTAGCCATTTTGATTGCCATTGGTGTCGTGGTTACGCAATGGGATACCCTCGTCGCGTATTACGAGAAATGGACCCGGCCAGACAAAGTGTCATCTGTTGCCAACAGCCACACGGAATACTTTTGTCCCATGCATCCATCGGTGGTTCGTGACAATGCAAAAGAAAAGTGTCCAATCTGTTTCATGCCGTTGTCGAAACGGAACAAGGGACAGGCCGGTAATGAGGAAGCGTTGCCAGCGGGTGTTGTGAATCGAGTTCAATTGTCACCGTATCGAATGATCCTGGCGGGCGTACAGACAAGTCAAGTCATGCCGATTCAGTTGACAAAGGAAATTACGGCAGTCGGCTTCGTGGAGTTTAATGAACGAGGAATGCGAAGCGTATCTGCACGGGCCAAAGGACGTCTGGACGAACTATCTGTAAACGAAACGGGGCAGATGGTTTCCGAGGGAGATGTTTTGGCGTCGCTATACAGCCCTGATTTGAACGTAACCGTTCAAAATTTACTCGATGCGAAACGACGGAACAGCACCGAGATGTTATCAAGTTCGCGGCAGCGATTGAAACTACTTGGTATTAGCGAAGATCAAATAGACTCCATTATGCAGACGGGGATTGCCAATAGTCACTTGCGAATTCGCTCTCCCATCAGCGGCCATGTGATTCGTAAATATGTGCGAGAAGGACAGTACGTGGATGAGGGAAGCCCCCTGTACGATATTGCAGATCTGTCATCGATATGGATCCAAGCCCAAGTTTACGAAGATGACATGGTATTCCTGCCAACGGAGCAATCCCATATGCCAAACATGGAAGACGTAAAGCCACTGTCAGTGACCGCAACCACCCGTGCATTTCCTGGTGAACACTTTCCGGGGAAACTTGCATTTGTGTATCCACACGTAGATCAGCAGTCGCGAACAGTAACGGTTCGCTTCGAGTTGAAAAACCCAGGTCATAAATTGCGACCTGGTATGACCGCATCGATTTCGATACAAGTCCCACTAAATCAGGTTTCTGCACTTCGTGAGGCGGCTGCAAAAGAACCCAATGGCGAATCGGAACTTGCCGAAGGAAAAGTGCTCGCAATCCCCGAGAGTGCCGTAATCGAAACTGGTCGACAAACCATCGTCTACCGTGAGGTATCTCAAGGTGTCTTTGAAGGAGTACTTGTAACTGTTGGCCCCAAACTATCGGGTACGAATCAGTCCACCTATTTTCCAGTGGCGAGTGGGTTAACGTCGGGTGACAGAATCGTAAACTCTGGGGCGTTCTTGATCGATGCGGAAACTAGGCTCAATCCTGCTGCTGGCTCCATCTATTTTGGCGGAAGCGATAGTGGCACCAAATCAGGTAGTGGGGTTGTTCAAGCTCGACCCTCGACGCCGAAAAGCGAAGTCGACTCGATTCGAGCGGCAATAGAGTCCCTAACCAAAGAGGACCAGCATTTGGCTAAACAACAACGAATGTGTCCCATTATAGAGGACAGCCAACTCGGCTCGATGGGTGTACCGATCAAGTTGATGTTAGATGGCAAGCCTGTATTTGTTTGTTGTGAAGGCTGTCTTAAGTCCGCAACGGAAAACCCGCAAGAAACACTGCGCAAAGTTAGCAAGTTGCTTGGACACGGCTCCGAAAAGATGGAGATTCAGCCTTGATCGAAAAACTTATCGAAGCCTCGATCCGAAACCGCTTCGTAGTGCTAGTCATCACTGGCTTTTTGACAGTCGCGGGGATCTATGCACTTTACCAAACGCCCATCGATGCAATTCCCGATTTGGGAGAGAATCAAGTTATCGTATTCGCGGATTGGATGGGTAGAAGTCCTCGCGAAATCGAAGACCAATTGACATATCCTTTGGTCAACAAACTGCGAGGTCTGTCTGGGGTCCGCGCCGTTCGATCGTCGTCTGAATTTAATTTCTCGATGGTTACCATCATTTTTGAAGACGGTGTAGACTTCTATTTTGCTCGACAACGAGTTACCGAAAAACTTAGCCAAGCTGGAACCTACCTTCCAGCCGGTGTAGTCCCATACCTGGCTCCTGACGCAACGTCATTAGGACAAATATTTTGGTACACCGTTGAAACGGACACGACGCGGCCCATCGACCCACAGCGACTATGGGCCGTCAATAAATTCTATATCGCACCACAATTGAATGCAGCGAAAGGGGTCGCCGATGTCGCGACCGTCGGTGGCATGCCCGCGGAATACCAAATCGATGTGCGTCCCGAAGCATTGCGAGCATTTGGTATTACACTGGGCGAGCTCTATACCGCAGTCGCGCGAAGCAATATGCCTGCCGGTGGTGGAGTCATCCAAAAGAACAACGCCGAATACATAGTTCGGGGCATCGGTTGGCTTCGCGACAAACGCGATATCGAACGAACCGTTATTCGTGAAGTGAACGGGACGCCCATCTATGTCGAGTCGATCGCCACGGTGCAACTGGGAACGCAATTCCGTCGCAGCGTTTACGAAAAGAATGGCAACGAGGTTGTCGGCGGCGTAGTTCTAATGAGGCACGGTCAGAACCCGCTCAACGTAACCGAAAGCGTCAAAGAAAAGATTCAAGAACTTCAGCCTGGTTTGCCGGAAGGGGTCCACATCGTGGCCGCTTACGACCGAACAAGACTGATACACGGTGCCATCCATACGCTAACCGAAGTGATGTGGCATGAAATGCTGATCGCTTCCATCGCAATCTTGCTCATCCTGTCTCATGTTCGGAGCGTGCTGCTGATTTGTATCACACTCCCGCTAGCCGTTTTGGCGTCTTTTCTCATGATGTGGCTGCTGAGAGTCTTTGGCATCATCGACATACAGGCAAACATCATGTCGTTGGCTGGGATCACCATCTCCATCGGCATTCTGGTCGATCAAGCGATCGTGATGACCGAAAATGCTACGCACACGCTCAAGGAGAAATTTGGAAATAGTCCTGTTAGGGGCGACACGACAGAGCTGGTGATCCCTGCTTGCCGAACGGTCGGTCGCCCGATCTTCTTCTCGGTTTTGATCATGCTTCTTTCTTTCATTCCAGTATTCATGCTAAGTGGTCGTGAAGGAAAGCTCTTTCACCCGCTTGCATTCACGAAGAGCTTTGCCCTGATTGGTGTAGCGATTATCTCCGTAACTGTCGTTCCGGCTCTGATTCCGCTTTTGATTCGCGGTCGATTGCGTAGCGAGGAAGAGAACTGGATCGTTCGCAGCTTCATTAATATCTACAAGCCATTGCTCACATGGGCACTCCCTCGCCGTAATCTTGTTATGTGGAGCTTTGCAGTACTGCTCGTTGTTGCTGCCGGAATGTTTCCATTACAGGCCATCCTAGGTCAGGGTGCTTCCGTGGTTGCATGGCGTAGTACGTTTCTATTCGTGTTCGCGTCAGTCGTTGCATTGACAGTAGTGTCGACGCGAGGATTGCTTTGGCAGCTACTATCGTTTGCATCGTTGACAATCGTGGCACTGTGGGCCTACCAACTTCCCAAGATAGGAGTTGCATTTATGCCAGCCCTCGATGAAGGAACCACACTGGATATGCCGATTACCGTGCCGAGGGCAAGCGTAACACAAGTCGCTGACGATTTAAAAGCCCGTGACGCACTTTTGCGAGGTTTCCCTGAGGTCGAATCGGTCATTGGCAAAGCGGGTCGTGCCGATACACCGACCGATCCAGCGCCCCTTGACATGGTAGAAACTTTCGTCAATTTTCGACCACGCGAACTGTGGCCCAAGCGAGTCCTCCGCTTTGAAGATGCATTGAAACAATCGACTGATGTGCTCGCCTCGATGCGCAAATATGATTTTGTAAATTCCGCGATGAGCCTGGATGACGAGACGTCAATGATGAACGACGTCACACAAAAGGCACTTGAACGTTTTGACGAGACTGAACGCGACCTGGCTTTGCTTCGATATAGAGAATTTGAACGATCGCTTGGCGGTCAGCTCGTCGACTTCGCGGTCGAACAGACCGTTAATCGCTTGACGAAATCAAGCGATTGGAAATGGCCAGATGGAGTTGATCCCGATTCGCACTGCGATATGTTGAAAGTGAATCTTTCGAAACAATTGGGACCTTGGATTGGGACAAAACCTGCAATTGAAGATGTACGGCAAGTGGTGATGGAAACCGTTCGCATTGGCGAATTGGTTGGAGCTCTGAGCGATCCGATACGAGCTATGGAGGTAAAATTGAATTGGTTGGGGCGGATGCGCGAGGCCATTGATGATGCGATTGGACGCCCTAGGCAAACGCTTGTCGATCTTATCTTGGGCGCTGTAGAGCAAAAACACGCCGATTTATGGAATGATCATGTTCGGCTTGTGAACTATGAACTTTTTGATCAAGGAGTCGAATCCTACACGTGGTATGCAATCGAGGAGATTGCCCGAGCCGCTAAAGGACAATCCATGCTAGTCAATGCAAAACGCCGTGATGAGACGTCAGCATTGGCCGAACACTCGCTCCAAAGTCAACTCGGCAACGTGGGCGATGCGAATGCGATCGTATCGTTTGCCGAACTTCAAAACGAATCAAAGAAAGCGTTCGCAGACCATGTATTTCTGTGGCCGCGACGAACCGGCCCCAAGGGTGATTTGGTGGACGATGAGATGGGACGAGTCCTTCAAGTGCCCGGCTGGAGCAACATATTCACGCAACCGATCATCAACCGGATTGAGATGCTATCGACCGGAGTCCGAACTGACATTGGCGTCAAAGTCTTTGGACCTGATCTGGATACAATCGACGGTGTATGCAAGCAGATCGAAACTGTCCTAAAACCACTAAATGGAGCTCGCGATACGATAGCAGCACCGATTATGGGGAAAGGATACCTGGACATCGACATCGACCGCGAAGCGGCTGCTCGATATGGAGTCAGTGTCGAAGATATCCAAAACGAAATCGAAGTGGCGCTTGCAGGCCGCGCCGTTACCTACACGGTCGAGAAGCGCGAACGTTTTCCGGTTCGCATCCGATATGTGCGGTCAGCTCGCGACGATGAGGAGAGCATTCGCCGTCTATTAATTAGCCCGGGCGGTATGGCAACGTCGTCACGCATGAATAGCGGAGCCGAACCAAATTCTTCGAGCACTTCGGGGGCCAACCGCAGTTCTATGAATCGATCTAGTGACGCCGGCTCACCAGGTGGAAGCCTGGGAACGCAAGCCGATGTAACTGGTAGTGATACGCACTCTGCATCCCCTGGTCATTCCACGCAAGGACGCATCCTGGTCCCTCTATCTACAGTGGCAGAAGTAAAATTTGTGGAAGGGCCAGCGATGATTAAGAGCGAAAACGGTCGGCTTTTGAACTATGTGACGCTCAATGTTCGAGGTCGTGACATTGTTGGATTTGTAGACGAAGCACAACGCGTAGTGGCGGAAAAAGTCTTGCTGCCCGAAGGCGTCCACGTACAATGGAGTGGCGAGTTCGAACATCAAGTTCGCGCCGCCCAGACGCTGCGATTTGTATTTCCAGTCGTTATAGGGCTGATTTTCTTGATCTTGTATCTAACCTATCGAGACTTGGCTGATGCAGCGCTAATGATGCTAACGGTGCCTGAGGCACTCGCCGGTGGCGCATTCTTTATGTACTTGTTTCCAAAAATCATGAATGGATGGAACTCGCCTCCCATGGATTTTAGCGTGGCAGTTTGGGTCGGTTTTATTGCCTGTTTTGGAATGGCGACAGAGACTGGCATCATCATGCTCGTCTATCTCCGCGAATCGATTGAGAAACGTGGCGGACTAGAAAAAATTGCATCGCTGGAAGAGCTACGACAAGCCGTAATCGAGGGCGCTGTGCATCGGCTTCGACCGAAGCTGTTGACCGAAGGAGTAGCAATCATTTCAATTTTCCCGATGGTTTTTGCAACTGGTACCGGAGGCGAAATCCTGGCTCCAATGGCATTGCCTGTTTTAGGCGGACTATTAATCTCGGATGAAGTGGTCGATCTATTTTTGCCCGTTCGGTTCTACTGGGTCCGCCGCGCTCGCTGGCTAAAAATCCACCAGCCTTTGAGTAAATCGTTGCATGATGACAATCTCACGAAAAATTTGCCGACTTCCTTGTCTTCCTGATTATCGGTTCACCATTGCAAATCGCCCTGAATGGCTACGCAGTTTCGACAACGGAATACCTCATGTTCCGACACGCATTCGGATTTTGACCAAGCGTCCTGGCGACGCCACCCTCCGTTATCTCAGTGGACTCCTGTTCCAATTATCCTTTCCGGAGCAATTCAAAGAAGAGAATCGAACAGGAGGAAACCGAGGAAACGGAGACATTGAAAAACCACAAAATCGGTTGCTGTTCTTTTCAACGGACGTCGCTGTGATGTATCCATCGCGCACATGATTTCCACTTAGGAGGGCGTGACCTGAGTTAAGATCAGCATCAGTCAGGATGGTTCGTCCTGAGTAGAACTCATTGAATCGCTTACTTTATCGATTACTTAGAACGTAGGCCGTCGACGATGGACATGGTAGCTGTTTGAAGTGCGGGCGGTAAGCCTGCTAGCAGGCCGATGACCAGCGATGTCACGATACTGTACGCTCCTAACCAAATCGATGGCCTAAATGCAATCGTCGCCCCTTCCGCGCCAATCGCATATCCGCCAAAATGAAGCAGGATCAGGGCCAGTGCGGAACCTAGGACTCCACCAAGAAAACATAGTAACGTGCTTTCCGCCAAAACCAATCTCAACGTTCGCAAAGGTCGAACACCAATCGTCTGTAGGACTGCGTACTCCTTCATGCGATCTTGGACCGACATGATGGTGGTTGTGGCGACCAAGGACAAAACCAAGCCGACGCAAGCAAACCCTAGCCAGTGTGCAAACCCAATTAAGTCCACCAAGTCCGATAGCGTACTCGCCTGGAACGCTCCTTTCCTTCGCGTCTTCGTGGCAACGGAATTCGATCGCAAGGCCGCATCGATCTCTGCTGCAACGCGATCGGCATCGGCTTCTGGTTGCAACAAGACCTCATGTTGAGTCACCAAACCGGCAGCCTCTTTTCCACGTGTGTATTGCAAGAATGCAAGATTCGTATAAACGAGGTTTTCCTCCGACGGGACTTCCGATTGAAAGATACCTACGACCTTCACCGAAATCTCGCCGATCGTGAACTGATCCCCCACCTTGAGTCCACGCCGAGTGGCAATGTTGCGTCCAAGGATTGCACCATCTCGTAACGTTTCGAATTGGCTCCAGTTTCCGCTGACTAACTTGAGCGGTCGCATCGACTGAATCTTGATCGGGTCGGCGCCGTTGAAGACCACAATATCAAGGCTGGCGCGACAATTGTTCGTCCAGACCTGTATCGGTAGAACGTCTTTGACACCCGGCATTTTTAGAATGATACGTGCGTAGTCTTCTGGCAGTCGACTAGTCGTAGGGCAGAATCGGTTTTCCTGAAACACGACTAAACTCCGATCGGCATCCGCGCCTGTGGTCAATCGATTAAGCCCTTCTTGAACCGAGCCGACAATACAGAAAACAAACATTGCAACCGCCGCTCCAGTAACAGTCAACAACGAGCGGGATCGATGCCGAACGAGAGTCTTTATCACGTACTTAATCACGCAGCACCTCAACGTCATTCGCTTCTAAAAACTTGCCGCGATCAAGGTACAGCCGTCGTGTCGCGATGCTGGCCACTTGCGTATCATGGGTGACCATAAGCATCGTGATATTCAGTTCTTGGTTGAGTCGCATTAGCAGCGATTGAACTTGAAGACTTGTCTCTGCATCCAGACTGCCAGTTGGTTCGTCGGCGACCACGACCGTGGGGTGTGCGACGATCGCGCGTGCGATACCGACGCGTTGTTCTTGGCCGCCGGAGAGTTGACGTGGATAGTGGTTCGCACGATCCATCAAGCCGACAGCCTCTAACGCGACTTGAACACGCGCGCGGCGCTGACTTGCCGTGAGCTTTAGAAGCAACGTCGGCAATTCGACATTTTCATATGCGGTCAAAACCGGTATCAAATTATGTGTCTGGAAGATGTAGCCTAAGTTGGCGGCTCGCCAATCGGCTAGCTTGCCCCGAGACAACTTTTCGATTTGCTGACCATTGATTCGAATGGTTCCCGATTCGATACGATCAATACCGCTTACGATATTCAGCAAGGTACTTTTTCCTGTACCACTTGGCCCCATCAACGAGACGAATTCCCCTTCTTGGATGTCTAAATCGACATTGTCCAGGGGTGTAATCGTCTCGTCACCTTTACGGAAACTCTTTGTCACTCCGCGCAACTCTACGATGCTCATCGTCCAACTCCTAATGTTTGATCTTCTCCAATGATCTGCAATCGGACTCCGGCGGAAACGTTTTCTCGACCTTGGACAATTAGCTTGTCGGTTGGATTCAATCCGCTGACAACCTCGCACAGTTCACCCGTCGAAGTCTTGCTTAAAAAGACCTCTCGACGCATGGCTCGTTGCTGGCCATCAACGATCCAAACAAACGAACTCGCATCGCTAGATTCAACTAAGGATTTCGGAATGCGAATTCGCTTGACCTGAGTTTGAACATCTGTTCCTTGTGGCAGCTCGGGTGATAAGAATGTCGCCGTGACCAACATCTCCGGACAAACTTCCGGGGGCGGATTGATCAATGCGACTTTTACTTCGAGCGTATTCTTCTGAACATTTGCGCTACTTGTCGATTGCAAAACAGTACCTCGAATCAGTTCGGCGGCAGATGCGGTTCGAATTTCAACCGGTTGTCCGTTGTGGATCTTCGGGACGTCTTCCAAACGAACATCGGCTCGAATTTGGAGCTGCGATGGATCATAGATCTGTGCTACCGTACTCGAGTTCTGACCTGCCGATGTTTCAAGACCCATCAGTCGGGTTCCTCGCGAGACGAGCAAGCGAAGAATTCGTCCACGGATCGGTGAGGTGACAACCATTCGGCTCAAATGCAACTCAGCCTGCTCCACTTGAACCTTGGCTTCATCGACGGTCGCTATTGCAGAATCTACTTTCGCCTTGGCTTCTTCCAATTGCCGATTCTCTTCGAGCAAGAGTTTGAACTGAGTTTGAACGGCCGTGACTTTTTGTTCGAGCGATTCAACTTCCTTTTTCAAGAAGGGTCCGCGTTCAACAAGTTCTTTCAATGTCGCATTTGCTGAAACATATTCATATTCCGCTTGTTGCACGCTCCTAACCGATAGCGACTCCTGAGCCGTTTGCTTTCCGTCCCAGTTCTTCTTCGTAAATGCCGCAGCCGATCGTGCGGCCTCGACTAAGTAAGGAAGCCTGGCAAGTTCGGTTCTCGACTTTGCAAGTATCCCCTTCGCGTCCGCGAGCAGTACTTCTAAATGCACAGGCTGTTCGACTCGTGTCTTTGCTGCCTTGAGCTCTGCTTCGCAGCGTGCCAGCTCACCTTGCCGAAGCGATAGGCTCGCTTTCGATTGCCGAACAAGCAACTCCGCATCTTTCGTGATGAGCCGCGCGATTGGTTCATCGCAATCGACCGTTTGACCTTCCACTACCAATAACTCGTCAACAACACCCGCCGCGAGCGCAGCCACATTGATCGCCTGTGGCCGCGGTTCAACCCAGCCGGCAGTCTGAAACAGCGGAACGCCCGTCGGAACAGCTACTGACTCCATTACCATCACGGGCATGACGGTAACAGAGTATCGTGGCATGAACTGCGTTCCAGCATTCACTAACAACAAGCACACAAAACCCCCGACGATTGCACCTGGAAGCACAATGCGTGTTACTAGATGCTTTCGCTGCGGATACCGAGGCGCTTTTGACGGTGCTGTTGGTTGACGCTGTAGCTTTCTCAAGTCCAACTGTGACGAGTTGTTCATCTGTGGCTCAACCCCCTTACTCTTTACGTTCACTAACAAAGAGCTTGGTAGCAAGAACGGTAAGGTTGCCTTGCTGGTCTCGCTTGGCCGTTCCCTGGACGGTTACCGTCGACAGCTCTTTCACGTTGAGCAACTTGCGAGCATCGGACAACACAGGCTTGCCACTCTCGTCGACGATTTGCACCGTTGCGATGTTGTCTTTGACTGCATTCGTCTGACAACAATAATCCCATGGAGTCGGGCAGCCTTCATCTGCAGCGCAATAAGGAACCTTTGCATCCACAATCGTAAAGGCGGCCATACCGTCTACGAATGGAGCCGATGAACCACCAATCAAACCGACCAGCGTGATCGCTTCGTCGGTTTTGGCTGTCTTTCTTGCTTCGCCGACAGGCATCGCGTTCGCTGGTTCCGAGACCAAGGCATATTTTGCGTCCGGTTTGGATGCGTCTTTCGACGCTATGTCGCTCGAAGGGGAACATCCCATTGCACCGAACACAATTCCAAGCGAAACCGTTATCATTGAAATTTTCATAAATCTCTCCCACTCATCTTTCAATTGAAGAAAAAGGTACCAAAACTGATCCGACTAGATCGCCTTTAGGCTCATCGCAACATCCGCGCGAAGCGCCTTGGTAGCCGGTGGGATCGCACCGAAGCTACCGATCAAAACACCAACTCCACTCGCAATTAGCATTGCGATTCCATCCACATTGAGCGCAAACGCACCCATGGTAAAACGTATTGCCAGGCCATTGACGAGCCACAACCCAACCGTGCAAGCAAGAACGGAAGCAGCAGACGCCAACATCAACCCTTCTTGTACTAGGCTTAGCAAAATAGCTCGTCGCCTATATCCAATCGCTTGCAGGGTCGCGATCTCTCGTACTCGCCCCGCAACCGCACCGTACATCATGTTCATCCCTGCAAAAACACCTGAGCTTGAGACCAAAACCACTACGAACCATGCCAGCATGCGAACCGGACCGTAATGCTTCTGCAAAGCGTCGTAGTACGCGGTCTCACCCATGGCACGCAGTTCCAAGTCGGTTCGTTGTTTACAAAACAACTGGAGTTGCGCGATCGATGCACTGGGGGCCAATCGCAGCGCGACTAGGCTTATGTCTTGTCGCTTGGTCGCTGTTTGAAAATCTTCAAGGTTGCACCAGATTTCTGATTCGAATGCAGAACCTTGGGCTATGAAATGTCCGCTGACTCGCCAGCTTCGACCCTCGAAGTCGATCGACTGTCCAATCGACAAACTGGATTTAGAAACGCCCAACTTCGGTGCAACCAATCGTCCGATGACGACTTCTCCAGCGTTTGGCCATTGTCCTGCGAAGACATGAACATTTCGGCGTACCAAAGGAGCTGTTTTCGTGACGCCTCGCACTAGTCCCAGTCCACTGGATTGCTCACCCATTTGGATGCGAGTCCCTAAAACCAATTCAGGAGAAGCATGGTCAATTCCATAACGTTTCCAAGTTGTATCGAGACTTGCAGTGATTAATGCAGGCGTATTTGACGAAATGGACGAACTCTCAATGTTCTCCTCCGAGCTGACGGAATAGATCAACGCGACCTCTGGATCGCCGCTAACAACCAGCGAATGCTCGAGTCCTCGAATAAATCCAACGACCACGAGAATCAAGAGTACCACGATGAACAGCGCTAAAAATGTGAGCACCGTTCGAACGGGACGTCGAGCAAGGTTTCTAACGCCGTAATCCCAAGGCAGAAGCATGGAATGAACTACTATCGATTTGTGAATGAACGTAGAGAATCGGATCGATGTGACCCGCCGAATTGCGTACCGCGAGCAGAACGCGTAAGAGATCTACGCCATCAGATCAAGAGAACGCAGTATCTGCGGAGGAGCCCACGACCGTAGATTGGGAATGGTGGTGGAGATCGTTCAAATGAAGAAGCGAGATCGACGAAACTGAAGTCCAACGTTTCTGTTCGCGCCATCGCATGAGGAACGGGGCTGAATTCCAAATCTACGACCGCTTCTTTGCCGATTAGCGAGGTGCCCGAACAAAAGCAATCTGGGCAATTGGAAGAGTCTAACGGAAGTGGTGGAATTGCCGAAGGTTCGTTTTCAACGCCATTCGAATCATCCTCCGTCGATTCAGATTTACCACAGCATTGACAGCCCGAGCTCGTTTCCTGACTGCATTCGGCAACTTTCGAATGTGCGCATTTCGAAATACAGAGTGCTGGACAAACCAGTACTTGGCAACACATAAACAGAATGAGGAGTGTTTCTCGCATTACCAATAATACTACTAGCCACTCGCAATTCAGTCAAGATTGCTTGCCCCGAAGTGACCCAGCGTTGGGGTGTAGGGATTAACTCCTATGGCAATTCCTTAGAATTATCGCTCTGTATTTCGGGTGGGCGACCTCTCGCATCTACTGGACCGCGCGAAGTGAGTAGGAGCCTGCGTCCTTCGATGTTGTCTTTCTCGGCGATGTCGTTCGCAACTTACCCACCGAACAAGATGGGAGCATAAAGAATCAGTTTTTTTTCATTATGAACGAAACCCTTTGTCAACGAAAGGGTTTATGTCGTTTTGGTTTTTCTTATCGAGCATAGCCAATTTCCATAAAGACAGGTGAAAAAACCTTTTGGCAGTCGCGCGCAGGAAAAAGGAATGTCCGCTAGCATGAGTGGATAGTTTGAAAACTCTTTCGTGGTTTGCATTCGGCGGTCATGGTGGCTGTCGTTGATCGCGAATGGGATTATTCAATCGGATCCTTCCAATTGGGGCGAAGTAGTACCATGTCACTTGCAAAGCATTTATCATTGGCATTTTGCGGACTCCTTGTCTGCGCGACAACGGCAGGAGTAACGCATGCACAGCGTGGCGGAGCTGGCGGCGGTGGAGGTGGAGGTGGAGGAAGAGGTGGCTTTGGTGGCCAGCAAACACGAACCCGTTTTGAACTGGCAACACTGCCTGAAGTTCAAGCCGATCTCAAACTGAATGACGATCAGAAGAAGCTAGCTGCCGACCAACTTGCCAAGCAACGTGAAAAACGAGCAGCGCTGGCACCAGCTGGCGGCGGCGGCGGCGGCGGTGCCGGAGGCGCAGGTTTTGCAGCGATGCAAGCTGAGATCGCAAAGATGAACACGGAGCTGGAGACCGCCTTCGTTGCGAAACTAGACGATGCACAGAAGTCGCGAATGCACGGCCTGATCGTTCAAGTCAATGGGGCGGCTGCTCTGTTGGATACCGATATCTCGAAAGCGCTTGATATCAATGAGGAGCAACTTGGAAAACTCAAATCGGCAAACGATGCGAACCGAACCGCACGACGCGAGGCAATGGCAGGCTTTCAAGACATGAGCCCTGAGCAACGAACAGAAGCCATGGCCAAGTTGACTGCCACCGAAAGCAAATCCTTGATGGGATTGCTGTCGGAAGCACAAGTCAAAAAGCTTGATATGCTCAAAGGTGCTGCACTGACGATTGATCAAACTCCCTTGCGACCAGCCCGACGCGCTCAGTAATTGCGTTGCGGTTGTAGCTAAATCACAGAGACACTAGGAAAGCAGAGGACAGAACCCTGTTTATCTGCGGACCTCGAGCGTCGGTTGTTAGGCGAGGGGCGGTTTGAAATCTACCAATAAACTGGGTGGCACGCTCTGAGGTACGAAGGGCGTGGTGAATCGCTAAAGTCATTTGCCACACTTCCCACGCCCATCGCTAATCGCTTTGGGCGTGCCACACGGTGGCCTTGCCTGGTAGTCTTCTGTCTGCCACTCGCCTTTAAGTCAAGTTTTAAGCACTATTGCCACGCATTCCGCTGCGTTTCAATCGCATAGTTCGGAGTTTTGCGTGTTTTCTGATACCCTGAGTCACAATAGTGACTGATTTCTTGTGCAGTCGTGTTCCTCGAATTGAGGTCGACAGTGAGTCAACTCATTATTGGTTTGTTTTTTCTCTTCCTGTTCCTGGCCTTTTGGGCTGGGACGGGGCACGTTATTTGGTTGGTTTTTGCGTTCTTTCTCCGGCAAGCCAGCAAGAAGACATGCCCTGAATGCAACGATGCAATTGCGGACGACGACAAGGCCTGTCGGAAATGCGGTTGGACCAGTCGAGCTATCAATCGCACTGCGGCCATGCGAGTTTGCCATCAAGCCCTTGACGCTGCCTTGAAGCGAGGTTTGATCGACCGAGAGGCCTTCGATCGCGGAACCAAGACGGTCAGCGACCTAGAGCAATCACTTGCCGGAAAGGTTTCAAACGCTCCAAAATTGGCGGCACAAGCTGTCTCGCAAAACGATGTACCAGTATCCCTCGATGCTGCTCAACCCAAAGTCCCATCCGACTCCCTGGTGGAAGCAACCCTGGTGGAAGCAACTCTGGCGTCCTCGGCGGAGGTTATCGACTCGCCAAACTCCGTGGTGGTTCAGCCGATTTTGCCAATCCCCAAGGATCACACCGATCTGCAACCCGTCCTCGTCGCGGCCCAAGCAATTCCGCAACCGCACGCGCTTGATCAGGAATACGCAAAGCCACCCCTAACCCCAGAACCGCAACTGTCGCGAATCAAGAAGACGTGGGGGAAATGGCTGAGCGCGTTCATGGAGGAAAAGAATATCCAATGGGGTGAGCTTGCAGGTGGAATTCTTATCCTGTGCTGTTCCACCGCGTTGGTCGTCAGTTTTTGGGAGCACATTGCATCCCGGCCTTGGCTCAAGTTCAGCATCTTTACCGGGATCAACGCCGCGACGCTTGGACTGGGCCTAAACGCTTGGCATCGTTGGAAACTTCCGACGACCAGTCGCGGCATCTTGATGATCGGATTGCTATTGCTACCGCTGAATTTTCTCGCGTTCGCTATCTTTACTTTAGGCATTCCGTTTGACTGGTGGACAGTCATTGGCGAATCTCTTTCACTCGTGCTGCTTGGCTGCCTGGCTTGGTTTGCAGCCAAAGTTGTTACCCCACGGGCAGAGACAATAACGACGATCACCATCGTTGGTTTTGCGATCGCGAACCTTGTCGTTCGGCGGGCGGTTGGGGCGGAGTCTAGTACCACCATGCTCTATGCAAGTGCCAGCACGCTGATCGGCTTCTTCGTCGCGATGATGCTCCTTGGGAAATATTTTCTAAGCAAGTCCGAGCAGCACGATGCGAGTTCGCACCTAAGACTACTGGGTTTAGGGTCGTTTGGATTGCTGATCGCGTTTGGCTTTCTGTTGGGTTGTAGCGGCAATGCAAACCAATCCATCCACCTATTGAGCCCGTTGCTGTCGTTTTTCGCGTTTCCAATACTTGTTTCTTCGATGGCGATTGGCAAACAGGCTTCTGCTAAGTCTCAATTGTTACTGCTGTCTTTGATTCTCGCCGCCTTTGCGTTTGCCATTTCTAGCTTGGGGGTTGTGCTGGCTTGGCCAATGCCGCTCTTGATCATTGCAGGCTTGGCTGGCCTGAGTTTTCTGATAGCCGTCGTATCAAAAGTGTTCCCACAACCACAAATCGGATACGCATGGTACTTGATCGGCGGTTGTGTTGCGGCCATGGCGTGGCATGTGGCCAGCGGGCATATCGGACTGCGTAACGACGATTGGCGACTACTGCTCCGAGCGATAGGGACCGCGGATACGGGATTTGCGATTGTGGCTTGGAGCGTTTTGTGTCTATGCGCGGCTATTCTCTTGTCGAAACGCGAGCGAGCCGAGCATAGTTTGGTGGCCCTGCGGTCCGCTGGCCTCAACGGGATCGTGGGTACGGGCATTCTTACGGTGTTTGGGCTCGGTCGACATGAGTACGCAGTGAGTGTCGCGTTAATCTATCTGCTATACGCCATTGCAATGATCGTTATCGCGACTCTGCGGCGCCGAAGGTATCTCGATGGTATCGCTGGAGCATTTGTGGTGGCTGCCTGTTTTCAAGGGATCGCGGTTGGTTGGTTGCAGGGAACGGGTTGGATGGCACCGATCTACTGGTCACTGACTGCCGCCGCCACGATCATCATCGCCGCGGTCGCTATCCGCAAGTGGATCGACGTGGAACCCTTTGCTGCACCTAAACCGCTCGACGAATGGTATCGCGGTTTGGCCGCTTTGGCGGTCGTCGTTGGGGGCATGTGGTTGGCAATCAGCGAAAGTGGAACGGCACTTCCAGGCGTACGACTCCTTGGGGTCAAGGAACTCGTGCTACTCACCACGATTTGGATTGCGATGGCTTGGTTGCAGCGGAAAGCTGTAGACTGGACGATTGCACAGTTGATTGGCACCGCGACGGGGATGTTATGGATTCACCATCACGCAAAGCTACAGGATTGGTACGTCGCAAACGGAGCAGGATTCTTGCATCCCTATTCCGTTCAAATGCATTTGGCATGGTTTGCTATTTTTGCAACCGTGTCCAGCTTGATTCTGGCTTTTGCGAACCGCTGGATCGGGACGATGGGGAATCGGAGGGGCGAGATCCGGAAATTCATAGCGTTGCACGAATATTCGATCGCCCCCGGGCTCATCCAAATTGCAGTCGTTTGTTTCATCGCATTGGCTTACTACGGAGCAACGCCAGGCGGCATTCAAGAGTTGATGCCGATCGATGGAATGGAGGAAAAGCAGTCGGTCGCGTTCGAGGCGGAAGGCAAGTCCGTCACACGCCTGATACCGAACATTGCAAAACTTGAATTCGCGGTGATCCCGCATCAGGCAGCCGGATGGAACAGCGAAATCGTTGCCTCGGGTTTCGCTGGATTGCCGCGGATGTTTTGGTTGTGGTGTTTGCTCTGCGGGAGTTTGACAATTAGTTTTTGGGAAAAGCCCGGTCGTTGGCAAGTCGGTGCTTTGATTAGTTGCGCCCTTGCGATCGCATTGCCAATTGCATCGCGTTGGGAATCGGAGGTTGCGGTTGCATCCGCTTGTAGATGGGCGTTGAGTTTCGTTTATGCGGTGGGATGTGTACTCCTGTGTGTCTGGTACGCCAATCGCAAAGCACCACAAGAAGCGGACGAGGCACGCGAGACACGGATGGCAGGCCGTTTCGATGAATGTTTTTCCACGCTGCTGGCAAACATCATCGTTCCATTGGCGTTGATGGGAGCGATTGTCATTGGTGGCGCCGTGAGCCATTTTTCGTTTGGGCCATGGGATGTCACGATTTGGATGGCGTTCGGTATTATGGCGTGGGTTGGATCCGCTGTCTGGTTGATGACCATGCGGATGGACCGTCAATCGATTGGCGCCAAATACGGAATCGCTGGCTTCGTATTGTTGATCGCGCCGTTCCTCGCTTGGTTTGTATTGCAGATCGTGTTGGTTTTGGTTCAGCATCCGCTGACTGGGCCGAATGCCAATAGCTTATTTGTCCGCATGGGATTGGCGACATCCTATACCATCCCGATTTTCATCTTTGCAGTCGGATTGGTCGCGATATCGGTTGTTCGGCGAAGTCCCGTCATTGCATTTTCGGCGTGCCTAGTATTGCTTCTGACGGGGCTGGCTGGATTCATGTTGGCCCTCAAGTCGGAAGGGCTCAAGCCATCCGCTTGGGTTGGGTTGTTGGCTACGCTGACGATCATCAGTGGGACGTTTACGCTGGTTTGGAATTGGTATTCCAGGTCAAATTCACTGGGTTGGTTTCCACAAGTTCGTACAGAATCTCTCCTGGAGAGGGATCGGGCGTTTTGGCAGAACTGTTTGAGGCAGATCGCGATCGGGTTTGTGTCAGCCAGCGTGTGCTTGACGGCCGTCTTGTTGATAGTGAACGGAGCGGTTTTAGATCGGTTGGAGTTCTTTTCAATTGCGGCCGTAGCAGCTGTTTTTGTGGTTTTTGCGGCCCATTGGTACGCATCCAAAGAGGTGGTTTTGCATTGGTGTTTGGTCGCAGTTGCGTTTCTGGTCGCAGGTTTTGCTGCGGCAATGTCAAGCAACCTGACGACAGCCATTATCTCGCCGTGCGTTGTGCTGTTATCCGCTGGAGCGATCCTCGCATGGCGAACCGCGAGCAAGTCGGCCGGAGTCGGATTGCTTACTGCGCTTTCCCTGCCTTTGATCCAGTGCTTCCTACTCGCGTTGAGAATCCTCCGGATCGGAAAGACGGAGCACTTTTCGGTAGCCTTGCTTGTGGCCGTGACGTCCATAGCACTCTTTATAGCTTGGCGGTCCGGCAGGTTTCCTTTCGCAGTCGGTGCCATTGTGTCAGCCCAAGTGGCGGGGCTCGTTCACACCTTTTCCAGTTGGGGCGGTGCGAGTTTTTCTGAGCATATGACTAACACTTTTTTAATGCAAATCAGCATCGCTGCCTTGATGAGTTTCCTGTGTTCGCTCATCGGCTTCGCTGGACGCATGCGCTATTTGCACGCTGCTGCAGTCTTTTTGCTCGCGTTCATGAGCGCCTCTTGGTATTTGCGCAGTCTGGATCACACCGTTAACGCATTTTCACTCAGCTACTACGCCCTAGCGGTATCTGCTTGCACGCTTGGAAGTGTAGCTCGCTATTGGTTGCGGACATCGAACCATACGGACTTCTTAGTGTACGTGAGCGCTCTTATTAGCGTTGTGCTGTTCTTTCAATCGCTGAACCCTGGCCCGATGGAATTGCAATGGATTTCAACGCTTGGCTTCGCGGCTTTCTGCTTGGCCAGCAGCTTTGTTTGGCGAGCCAGCGATCGGATACGAGCGACGGTCAATGGATTAAGACTCTTTCCGACGCTTGAGGCACGCAATGGCTCGATCGTTGTGATCGTGGCGAATACCGTACTCGCGCTTGGCGTAGCGTCTCTTGGGATCTGGGCTCAGTTTCAATGCGAATCGCTTCCGCTACGACTTGCTTCGTCACAGGCGATTATGGCCGTGGCTTTCGCAGTTGGGTTGCTTGCACGGTACAAAGAGATGTCCGGCCCGTGGCGGATGCTGCCAGCATCCGAACCGACGCTAGCAGCGTCGGCCACGCACGACCCATCGGATGAAGGTTCGCTTGTTTTGCGAATTATCGCATTGTCCTTGGGTGTTTGTGCCGCGGTCGCGTTTGGTTGGCATTTTGATTCGATCGATGCTATCCGTGGCCTCAATCGGCTGTCGTACGCATGTCTTTCCTTGGCCGTAATGGCTTTGGTCTACGGATTTGGTTTAATCAAGTACGTTGGATTATCGGATCGTTGGTGCCAAGCGGCATTGATGTTGATGCCGACTCTGGTCGGTGCGACGGCCGTCGCGGTCGGGGTAGTCTTGTATTGCGAGTGGTCGCTTGGCCCCGTTGGCCTTGCGGCGACGATATCCTTCGCTGCGATCGTATGCATCATCGTTGCGATCATTGCCTCGATGGTAGCTTGCATGGCCGCTGCGCTGATTTCTGGCAGGGATCCCTTTGGACTTTCGGAGCGGGGGCGAACGGTCTACGTGTGGGTGACGGAAGCGTTGGTGGTCATGTTGGTTATGCACTTGCGATTGACGATGCCGTGGTTGTTTGGCGGTTGGGTTCAAGCCGTTTGGCCATTGTTGATTATTGGACTGGCGTTCGTAGGGTTAGGGGTCTCAGAGTGGGCCAAACGAAACAAGCTTGGAGTTCTGGCGGACCCTTTGGAGAGAACCGGCATGATGCTGCCGGTGTTGCCCTTGATCACGCATTGGATCGTTCCGTCCCACGTGCACTATGGAGTGTCGTTGCTATGTGCATCGGTGGCCTACGCCAGCTTTGGCTATCTTCGAAAGTCGATGTTGTATTGGGGAGCAAGCGTTATTACCGGGAATGCAGCCTTGTGGTTTGCGCTTCATAGCACTGACTTTCAGTTCACTCAGCATCCGCAATTGTGGGTTATTCCACCTGCCCTTAGTTTGCTTGCGATCGTGCAGATACTCAAAGAGCGATTGCCACGGGAGCAGATTGTTGCCGGTCGATATTTGGCGACCTCGAGTATTTACGTGGCGTCCACCGCGGAGGTTTTTATTCAAGGGATTGCTGAGGCGCCCTGGCTGCCGATTGTCCTAGCGGCTTTGTCGATATGCGGAATTGTTGCCGGCATCGCATTGCGAATTCGGGCGATGTTATGGTTGGGCTCGATGTTCTTGTGCGTGGCCATGTTCACGGTGATTTGGCACGCGGCCGTCGACTTAGAACAGACTTGGGTTTGGTACGTAAGCGGAATAGTGATGGGTGTGTTGATACTGACGATGTTCGCGTTGTTTGAGAAGCGAAGGGAACAGCTGAAAGGGTTGGTTTCCAGGTTGCAGACATGGGAGGAATAGCACTCCCAAAATCGCGGAACATCAAAACCCGTGAGCGAGGACTTATAAAGAATAAATACGTCCGAAGGGATCCTCCCTAGACCGTTTCTCTCAAAAACGCGGCAACCGCTGTGAAGCCGTGCGTCAAATTGCGATTGGCAAGTGGGGCAAATTCGCCGGCGGCAAAAATGCCCGCGAGCGGAAGGCCCGGGAAATACCTATCGATGGCTAGCGCGTCATGATTGGGCTGCGAAAACATTCGATGGCCGCGACCGTTGCAGCTGAAGAGGAGTCCCGCTTTGTTGTCGATTCCCCCTTTGCTGACTCGACTCAATAGATTCATCAAGTCGGCATCCGCTCCTTGTGCATCCCTGACGTGGAATCGAATCGTTTGCCCAACGTGAAAGCGATCGGTCACTTGGATTCCGTCCACGTCCGTATCGACCCCTTGAACGTTCCGAATCAAAAAATCTCCATGCGAGAAAGTGTCGCTGTACTCGGTGATGGCCCTGCCGATCAAGAGAGCATCGATCGCCATATCCCGTTCGTGGTTTGGCAGTTTTTGAAACATGTCTCGGAGCACAGACAAGGCTGGCTTACCGCCCAGTCCCAAAATGGTATTCCCGTCCAAGGAGGTGATGATCATCGGATCGCCAATCGGCCGGCAGCCTTGGCTTACGATTGTCTGCCAATGCAGTTCGGGGGGCAGAACCATCCCAATGGCCCCGCGATTGAGGACTTTATTGTGGCAGAACAATAGGCTCATGTTTTCCCAATTCTGACTGCTGCAATAGCCTCCGAGGATGGGAACGACATTCGCGCCCCGTTCCGGTTCGAGAGTTTCGATCAGCATATCGACCGAAAAGGTCCGTGGGCAAGCGGCAACCAGCATGCCATTGCACTGACGAGCCCGCTCGATGATCTCATCGGTAAGTCCGAGGACGGTTGGGCCATCCGGAGTTCGCATGCATTCCAAGGTGAAAATCTTGGGTGGCCGAGACAGCTCGCCAATCAGTAGGATGCTTGCCGCAGTTTGTCCCTCGATTTCGCGGCCTCTTCCGACCACACTTTCCGCCGAACATCCGAAAACAGGAATATTGGGTGCCAATTCGTCCAGGGAGGACTGAATCGCATCGGAGCTGTCGCGTAGATTGTCGCCACTCACGAATAGAAAAATGCTGGAGACGGGGCTGCGAAATTCATCGGACGCATTGCGAAAAGCATTGCGAACAGCAATATGGATGGAAGAGTGCTCAGCTATCCCAGAGCTTGCAATCATCGGGCTTATGTCCCTTGGATGATCGAAGCGAGATCTCGATCCATTTGACCGCGTGTAACAACAGCGTCGGCACCAGCTTCCTCCGCCAGCGTTAAGCGTTCGACGTCGACATGTGGACCATACGCAACGATCTTGCAATTGGAAAACGCTTGGTGAATCAGCGGGATTTCCAGCGTTAGATCGAGCGTAAGCAGAGTTAGGTCGACCAGCACGAGTGAAACGGTATTGGGTTCCGCGACACGCTCGATTAGCTTTGTCACCGATCGATCGACAACGCATTCCTTGCCTGCAGCTTGGGCGGCAGAACTAATCCGGGATTGAAACATCAGATCACTCGACAATAAGAGAATCACTATACGGCTCCCGGTCCTCGTTGGCCGTCATCGATGGTGATGGCCTCCAGTGTAGGTAATACAAATATCTTGCCATCGCCGATACAGCCTTCGGTGCCTGTTCGAGCAATCGAAGTAATGGTATCTATTGTTCGTTCCAAGAAATCGTCGTTGACACAAATTTCCAAAGTGACTTTGCGGAGTAAGTTGACATGGTATTCGATACCATGGTAGTTCGCAGATTGCCCTTTTTGGCGTCCGTACCCTTGGGCTTCCAAGACGGTCAAGCGTTGAACGCCCGCTATGTTTAGCGCTTCGCGAACCGCTTGGAGCTTGTTGGGCTGAATAACCGCAAAGAGCATTTTCAAGGTGTCAGTTTCACTCGATGGCCAAGGTGTGTGCGCAATACCGTTCAATGAATCCCAATCTCGCAAAAATTTCGTTTAACGGTTAGCCGTAGGCGTACCTTAGTGGTATCGAGTACGCCTTTGGCTGACTGTTAAACAAATAATTGAACGATACTTGGTGTAAGCGATTCAAATCGGACGCTAGCAGCGTCCGCCACGTGGTCAGTTCGCTTCGGCTGCATCGTAACTGGAAACCACCAGTTTGTCATGCTCATCGATCGACGCTTCCGCAAACGATTCGTCGGTTTCCCAAATCCTGACTCGGTTGGCAACGCCCCCAAACCCTTGCAACAGCATGGGACAAACCTCCTCCAGCAGGTATTTAGCCATGTTTTCCGCAGTTGGGTTGTAAGGCATAACGAATAGCCGACATGGCTTGACCATTTTTAAGGCAGTGATCGCATTCTCATCTAGTTCGGAAACGAGGAAACTATGGTCCCAGTTTTCGTCGATCCAGCCTTTGCATTTAGCCTTAAGGTCTGCAAAGTCCATGACGCGTCCGACGGAATCCTGCGTTTCTCCGGTGACGAAGAAGTCGGCAACGTAATTGTGTCCGTGGAAGTGTTCGCATTTGCCACCATGTTTGAACAATCGATGGCCTGCGCAGAATTTGATTCGGCGCATGATGGTGAGACTCATAAGTTTGGCTTTCTAGTGTGGATGACCGTTTCGAGGTCAAAAGGTAAGATTCGCGTTTGCACGCGTTTAAGTTTGAAGTTTCGGGTTGTCCCGATGACGCTGGGCGTCGCGGCTCGTTTTTTTCGCTAAGTTTTCGTGGATGGCTTTTGTCAGGTCGACGCCCGTTTGGTTTGCGAGGCAGATGAGCACAAAAAGGACGTCCGCCATTTCGTCCGGTAAACTATAGGCAGCGTCCGAGTTTTTGAAACTTTGATCGCCGTACGTTCTGGCGATAATTCTCGAGAGTTCTCCGACTTCTTCCATAAGTACGGCAAGATTGGTCATCTCGGAAAAATACCGGACTCCGATGTCCTTTATCCAACTGTCTATCGTGCACTGTAATTCTCGCAGCGTAAGTTCGGTGGGTGTTTCGGGTGGTGGGCTGGATTCGCTCATCTTTGATTTTGTCTGGGAATTGCGGCAAAAAGGTCGTTCAACTCAATGGAAACCTAAATTCTAGCAAATCACGTTCCAATATCGCAATTTATTCACAAGTCAAGTCTGCACTTACGGTAAGACTAGTGATACAGTAGAGGTACTGGCGGGCCGTTAAAAGTTCAATTCAAAGCCGGGAAAGCCAATCCACGATAGTGCCTTGGCAAGCGTTCGTATCATTCACTTGTTGTAATGGATTCAATTATGCGTCTGTCTTTCGGACTAGAAGCACGCCAGATTCAGACCCAAAAACTGGCCCCAAGGATGATCCAGTCGATGGAAATTTTGCAATTGCCGATTTTGGCATTGCAGGAGCGCATCGAACAAGAGATGAACGAGAATCCCATGTTGGAGGTCGAGGAACGGGACGAAACTCTCCCCGATGAAGAGCCGATCGATGAGGAGAGTCCGACTGCCTCGCGCACCGAAGATGAAAAAGAGCTGATAGTTAAGGACAGTCAGTCGAATGCCGAAGACTTCGAGCGACTAGCCAACATGGATAACGACATGCCGGACACGTTCGACGATTTTCGTCGATCGAGCAGTCGCATCCAAGAAGATGGCGACCGAGCCCATGACTTGATGGCCAACGCAGCCGAGCGACCGGAATCGCTCAATGATTTTTTGCTTCATCAACTTGCCGAAATGGACATTGATGACGACATCGAGCGCATTGCAGAACGCATCATTTCTTGTTTGGATGCACGCGACGGGGGTTATCTCAAAACTTCCCTAAAGGATATTTTGCCTCCCGATCACAAAGTGTCGGATTTGGCTCTTGCTGAGAAAGCCCTGCTGATCGTGCAATCGCTAGAGCCGGCTGGTGTCGCGGCTCGGAATCTTCGCGAGTGTTTGCTGAACCAGTTGCGACCGGAGATGCGATTGGTAGACGAGATGCGAACATTGATTTCGCAACATCTAGACGACTTGGCAGAAAATCGATTGCCGGTCATACAGAAAAAGACCGGTTACTCGATCGAGTTGATCAAAGAGATCCGCGAGCAGATGCACCAGTTCAATCCAAAGCCGGGCGCCGCCTTCATGGAGGTTCATGTCCCACTGGTCACTCCGGATGTGATTGTTGAGTCAAATGAAAAAGGGGTTTATACCGTTCGTTTGGTTGATGATTCCTTGCCACCATTGCGTATCAGCGAGTACTATCGACGGCGATTGGGAGATCCCAAAGCAAGCGAAGAAGAAAAGGAATTCATCAAACGCAAGATCGGGAGCGCTCAGTGGTTGATTGAGTCGATTCAACAACGGCGCCGAACGTTGACACGCGTCTCTCAGGCCATCGTCGATTATCAAAAGAAATTTCTAGATGAAGGCCCAGAGTCTATTGAACCGCTAAAAATGCAACAGATTGCGGACCAAGTTGGCGTTCACGTCACCACCGTATCGCGAGCAGTGGACGACAAGTGGATACAAACTCCTCGCGGTATTTTGCCACTCAGGCGATTCTTTGTCTTTGGAACCCAGAGCGCCGACGGAGAAGATGTCGCTTACGAAACGATTCGCATCAAGCTGCAGGAGATCATCGGTAAAGAAGACAAGCAGAATCCGTTGAGCGACGATGATTTGGTCGAAGAGCTAAAGAAACAAGGGCTAGGCGTTGCGCGTCGAACGATTACCAAGTACCGCAAAAAGATGGCTATCCCAAGCAGTCGCCAAAGACGCGATTGGTCCAAAGTGTAAGTGAAACATTGTCGCCTTTCGCTCCGCGAAAGTGCGGCACCCAAAGGCGAGCGGCAAAGTGGTTTTTACCGGGAGGGAGAGGCTCCTGCCGAACCCATGCCAAGCTCGGCAGGAGCCTCGCTCTCCCATTCGAATCACAGG
>JAYTVM010000577.1:0-2867 GCA_043743995.1 Pirellula sp.
AATCTTGAGAGGAGGCGACAACACTGGAGTTTCCACCACTCGTTACTCATCGCTTGACCAAGATGGGGAATTGATTGGGTACGTCCGCCATGACCATTACAGCATTGACGGTGTTAGGATGATCTCATGCGCATGGAACCTATCGTCCACTTACTGGGGACAGGGGATCATGAAAGTTGCGTTGACACAATTGCTCGACGAGTGGATTTTTGGAATGGAAGTCCAACATATATTTGCAGATCATTTCCAAAAAAACTTGCGTTGCAAACGCCTCTTAGGTGGATTGGGATTCACCAGCCAACATATTCCAATTCTTGAGCGATTGAGCAATGCTTGGCAATTTAAATGTCTCGAATGGGTTGTAAGGAAACGGCTCGATGCCACTTGCTGGACTCGCAAAACGACGCAGCCAACAAACAATCCGATGGACCAAAACGGTGGATCGGCGTTGGGTTGAGTTGGTAGGCAAACCAGCGGACATTGACGGGCAATGGCATAAGGGGAAGCAATCGCATTTTCAAGTCTTCGTTTTCCCGACCAATATTTGCGACCGTCAACGAAATCATTGACATTCGGCAGTATAGCTGCCAGATTATATAGACCGGTTCAAAAGTTTTTGCCGAAGTCGGCATATTTATTGTTCTGCTACGGAAAAGCATGAATAGCCCCCGATTCCATTTGATGATCATTCGAGTGACACAGCCTGTCCTGGATCTCGGTGCAGTTAATGTTGGTGAGGTCCACTACCGCAACTTTGAATTTGAGAACAGTGGTAGTCGTGACGTTGTGGTTGATGCGGCGACATCACCTTGGGCGTTATTTGCATGAACATTCCGAAACTCCTATTGGTCCTTTTGCTAACCTTGACGGCGTGTAGTCCGCGAGAGCGGCGTCCCCGTGTCAACGAAAAGCCACCACCGCAAGCGGATCACTTATACAAGGTCCTTTCAAAGCCGCCAGATGCGATCCTTGACGAGTGGAACAGAATTTACTCATCGAACAATAAATTGTGGCGGCAAGAGTGGACAGATGACGTTTCAACTGTGCCAATCGATGGGCAACGCACGATCGAACTCCTAGAAATAGCTTGCTATGCTGACATCGTGTGCCATCCTGTGGAGTATCCTCTTCGAGTTGCGACCCTTGAGTACGTTGGTGCAAACTTGGATTCCCCTGATGTCGTTAACGCACTCTACTGGATTCGTACATCGTACAGAAGCGGTTTTCCAGTAGACGCACCGGGCGATGACCCTGGCGACTTTAGGGGGCTTTTGGTTCAATCCATGAAAACTCGTCTTACGGAGTATGCCACCTTGCTTCTTGCGAAAGTGGGATATTGAGTGTTTGACCGAATTCCTGCCAGCGTTTTCATAACAGTCCTCGATTCAAGAACTTGCCGCATTGGCTGAAGACGACTACCATCGACCCCCAAGGGCAATGGCAGTCACGAATGCCCAAGAATTTGAGATGCAAATAGGTTGCCGATGGATTTAAGAACGATTGCAAGAGGTCACGTTGGATTATGAAAGCGAAGCCTTCACGCTTAGCCTCGACGAAGCTTTCGATCATCAAGCAGTCTCTCGCATTTGTTCCGACTTTATTCGTATTGCAAATCGTCGTGCTTCAACGCCTCAGCGAAATGAAACAGGAGATAACAGAGGCAACAGAGAAAAGTGATTTCCAACCTCCGTTGCCTCTGTTTTCTTCTGTTAAAAAAACGGAATCTGACTACGGAATCTGACTACGAAGCTTGGGCAAAGTCAAGATCTGCAAGACTACCATGTGGTGGTCAATCAACTAACAGAGGCGAAATTCTAAAGGTACAACAACAAAACCGACAAGAAGTCGCGCTATCAGCGTCCCAATCCTGATAAGAAATCGTTGAGGGATCCAGAGATCAGGAAAAAAATGCGTTAGAACGAAAAAGACTTCGCGAGCTCGACATCAAAATCGCTGCATAAAATGCGCACCAGCATAGCCTTTCAGGGCGTTTTTGGCGCGAGACGCTTTGCCCCAGGGCGGCGCTTCGCGACGTTCCGTCGCTGCCTAGAACAAGGAATTCATTCGCCACGGAACGCAAAAATGCAAGCATTTTACGCTGCCCTACCTATGATCGACGCCCAAAAATAGACCCTAGATGTTACGATGAGACATCAACGCGGTCGTTCTTCAAAACAAAGCTACGTAATGCCAGACATTGAATCCAAACCGAAAATTCGAATCGCAACTTACTCGGGGTCGGGGCTGGTCGTTGGGTTCATCGCTTTTATCGCTGCGGTGATGTCACCATGGATAATGGACTCCATCGCTCCGTCGTCTAAAACCATTGATGAGGTAGCCGTCGATGTGGCCGTCAACATCAAGAATCGACTTGTTGCAAAAGCGAAAGGGCTGGAGTTTGTCCCAAGATCAAAAGAGGTGAATGTTTCGAACCTTCGACGTTGGTATCCTGCCACAACAATCGGCATCGGCGTACTGGGTATCTGTCTTGGCGTAGTTGGATACACCCGCCACGAAAACAGCCGTATGTCGGCCTCGGCGGTGACGGTTGGTTTGGCAGCAATAGTCTTTCAGTATTTTCTGCTATTAGCAGCGGCAATTATTCTCATCCTGCTCGTAGGCTTCGTGCTCAATGCTCTGGGCATTGATTTGCCTTCGTTTTGATCGACGCCAATTGGTTGTCCAGCCTCCAAAATGTACCAGTTAAAAGGCCTTACGGAACAAAGGCAACAACACTGTCGGGTTCGTTTTTGATCATGCAGTTCCTCGCATTTGTTCCGACGCTATTTCTGTTGCATATCGTCGTACTACGTTTTGAGGGCGGTTGGGAAAATGCCTCGGTCTCATTTTTGGACGAGCATATTATT
>JAYTVM010000578.1:0-9630 GCA_043743995.1 Pirellula sp.
ATACGTCCTCTTTGGCTTTTTCGGTGCTTGACCCGTTTGGGCATCAGCGCCATCGTTAGCGTCTCCCGCGTAAGAACCTTGATTTACCCAGACTTGAATTCCGATATTCCCCTGTGGAGTAGCAGCTTCCGCAAGTCCGTAGCTAATTTTTGCTTGGATCGTACTCAGTGGCAGAGAACCGGCGTTGCCTTTTTCGCAACGTGCCATTTCCGCACCACCTAAACGACCCGACATTTGAATCTTGATACCCTTCGCACCCGCATCCATCGCTGTTTCGATAGACCGCTTCATCGTTCGACGGAAACTGGATCGCTTAGCAAGTTGCTTCGCAATGTCTTCCGCAATCAACTGGGCTTGAATTTCAGGGCGATAAACTTCTTCGACCTTGAGATTCACGCGACGACCGATCAAGTTTTGCAGTTCTTCCTGCAAGATCTCGATTTCCGTCCCCTTCTTCCCAATAATCAAACCAGGCTTCGCAACAAAAACCATCAACCGTACTTCGTCACGTGTTCGTTCGATTTCAATTCGATCGATACCCGCTTCGCGGTAAGCTGGCTTGGTTGGATGAAACTTGATAAACTTTCGTATCTTTTGATCTTCGACGAGCAGCTCAGCGAATTCTTTCTTGCTGGCATACCATCGGCTCTTCCAGCCCATGACGATGCCGGTACGGAAACCTATTGGATTGACCTTTTGTCCCATAATGCAAGTTTCCTACAGCTCTTCGATTCTCTTGAGTTCTACCGAAATGTGGGCCGATCGCTTCAGGATCGTAAACGCCTGACCTCGCGACATTGGCCTAAACCGCTTCATGATCGGACCGCCGTCAATGCGTGCGTCTACAACAACCAATTCCTCGGCGCTGAACGAACGTCCACCGTTTTGATCTGTATCCCCAGCGCTACCAATAGCACTCTTGATCACCTTTTCCAACATCCGTGCCCCACGGTTCGGTTGGAATCGGAGCATTTCAAGTGCTTCGTCCGCAAATTTTCCACGCACTAAATCGGCCAGGGGTCTGACCTTTCTAGCACTGATGCGTGCGTATCGATGTACGGCTCGGTAAGCCATGATTGATTCCTGTTTCTGAAAAAATTACTTCTTACCACCCTTACCGCCGTGGCCCCGGAAGGTTCGCGTCGGTGAAAACTCGCCGAGCTTGTGCCCGACCATGTCTTCCGTCACAAATACCTTAATGTGTGCTTTTCCGTTATGAACCATGAAAGTTGCTCCGACAAACTCAGGAACGATGGTGCATCGTCGAGCCCAAGTGGTAATCGGCATGTTGTCGTTTTTCTCGCGGGCTTTGACAAGCTTCGCATACAATTTTGGGTCTACAAACGGACCCTTTTTTGTCGAACGTCCCATGTGTCAGAACTCTTCCCTTAACTATCTCAGTTTCAGTTGACCGTAACGAACCGACTTGCGTCGGCGAATGATTGCGGAGTTGCTTGGTTTGCGAGGACGCCTTGTAAAGCCTCCCTTGGCCAGCTTGCCCGTTGGGCTCACTGGGTGACGACCACCCTTGGTTCGGCCTTCACCACCACCGTGCGGGTGATCCACAGGATTCATGGCCGTACCGCGAACGTGAGGTCTCCAACCCTTCCAACGATTTCGTCCGGCTTTGCCGATACGAATCGCTCCGTGGTCAGGATTACTCACCTTCCCGATGGTTGCTCGGCATTGACTTGGAACGCGTCGGATTTCTCCGCTCGGCAACTGCAACTGCGCCCAACCAGCCTCGCGTGCCATCAAAACGGCCGACGATCCAGCAGAACGACAAAGTGCAGCACCTCGTCCAAGCGTCATTTCCACACAGCAAACTTCCGTTCCTGGTGGAATGTTTTTCATCGGCAAGCAGTTGCCCAACGTTGGCGGTGCATCTGCTCCGTTGAGCAGCGTCACACCAGCTTTGAGTCCATCTGGAGCCACGATATAGGACTTTTCGCCGTCTGCATAATGCAGCAAAGCAATCCGTCCCGATCGATTTGGATCGTACTGAATCGAATCTACCTTTGCAGGTATTCCATCTTTCTTCCTTTTGAAGTCGATGATTCGATACATTTGTTTGTGTCCACCACCACGATGTCGCGAAGTGATGAAGCCTTGATTGTTTCGTCCACCATGTCGCTTCAACCGAATCATCAGCGCCTTTTCAGGAACTGCACCCGGTGTCAGTTCAGCAAAGTCACTAACCGACGAATTTCGCCGACCTGCTGAAGTTGGTTTGTATACTCGAATACCCATGATCGTGTCCTGCGTTTTCCTTTAAGAAGGCACTTCCTAGAAGAAGTCGATCTTGTGTTCGCTGCTTAGTTTGACGATCGCCTTCTTCCAAGCCTTCGTCACGCCCAGACGAGCACGATAACGTCGTGACTTGCCCTGGCGGTTTTGTGTCGCTACGGCCACAACCTTTACATTGAACAATTCTTCGATCGCCGCCTTGATGACGGTTCTATCCGCCAACGGATTGACCTCGAACGCATAACGGTTTTGTCGAGTCGCCTTATGGACCCCCTTTTCCGTTACGAGCGTACGCAACACCACTTGATGTGGTGTCAGCACGATACTGCTTTTTGGTTGTTGTTTTGCCATGATTTGTTTCTGAGTTGTTTTACGATCCAATTCGCCGCATGCACCGATCCTGCCGAGCCTTATGCACTTGCTTTTGCCTTGATCCAGTCGAGCGCTTCTCTCGTCATCACCAATTTGCGAGGTCGCAAAACGATGAGAGCATTGAGATCAGCCACCGGGCTAATCGTCAGCCCCTCGATGTTTCGACCGCTAAGGTAAACGTTTCGATCCAAACCGCTGATCGCCAATGTCTTGGTTTGACCCTCGAGCCCCATCGCCCTGAACGCCGACGCCAGAAACTTTGTTTTGGGAGCATCCATCTTGATTTGATCCACTACCACGACCGAGCCCGCCGAGATCTTCGAGGCGATTGCCATTCTCGTAGCCGCTTGGACCGCCTTGCGAGGAAGTCGGTAGTAATACGAACGAGGCTGACGCGCCTTGGCGTGTCCACCGCCACGTCGAATTGGACTCCGCTTGGAACCCATACGAGCGTTACCGGTACCCTTTTGTTTGTACATCTTCTTAGTCGAACCAGAGACTTCTCCCCGGGCCTTCGTCTTATTACTGCCCTGGCGTTGATTGGCCAAGTACATAACAACAACGTCGTGCAGCAATTGCTTGCTGACTTTGGGAGCGAGTAACTGCGGGTCGATTTCGTAATCGCCGACCTTTACGCCCGACATGTCATAAACTGGAAGTGTTGTCATCTCATTACGCCTAATATTCTCTAGCCGACTTTATTTGTTTCGCGAATGATCACATAACCACCGTTCGGACCAGGGACTGCACCCCGAACCAGAAGCAGGTTGTTTTCGCCATCAATCCGAACAACAAGAAGATTTCGCATCGTGATTTGATCGTTGCCGTACTGCCCAGCACCTTTTTTGCCCTTGCGGACGCGGCCAGGATAAGTACCAGCACCTGTTCCACCAGGATGGCGGTGAGCTTTCTTCACCCCGTGGGTCGCTCGCTGGCCAGCATAATTATGCCTTTTCATCCAACCCGAGAACCCACAACCCTTACTGATACCGGTAACATCAACCGACTTGACGCCTTCAAGGACCGTTACCTTGACTTCTGCACCCACATCGGCAGAGGCTGGTCCGCGGAATTCACGAATGAATCGCTTAGGCTCGCAATCGGCTTTGACTGCGACTGCTCCACCGGCGGCTTTGATTTTTTCTGAACGCTTACTTGAAATACCAGCTACCTGGCCTCGAGCAGCGCGGCTAGCAAGACGACGGGGCTTATCCAGAAAACCCATCTGAATCGCTTCGTATCCATCTCGATCTACGGTTCTAACTTGAAGAACATGGCAAGGCCCAGCTTCGATGACCGTGACGGGCACAGCGCGACCGTCTTTCTCAAATATCTGCGTCATGCCGACCTTGCGGCCGAGGATTCCTCTGCTCATTCGTCTTATTCCGTAAATCGTTTGCTGCAAAGGACACACCGACGAACCCACCCGTTTTACAGAGCAGACCTTGCGAGAGAGGCGGTTAACCGCAACTTCAATCGCCAAATCGATGGTTACCTTCAGAGCTTCCGTTTCATATTGGGAAAACCTGATGGATGCCGTTTAAGCGTAAATTTCCTACCGCGTCGTTGCTTTGATTTTGATGTCAACGCCAGCGGGCAAGCTCAACTTGTTTAGAGCTTCGATCGTTCGTGCAGTGGCTTGCTTGATATCAATCAGACGTTTGTGCGTTCTGATTTCAAACTGCTGACGTGCTTTCTTGTCGATATTCGGGCCCGAAAGGACCGTATACCGCTCAATGCGTGTCGGCAGAGGAATCGGGCCGTGCACTTCGGAGTGAGTCCGCTTGGCGGTTTCCACTATTTCCAAAGCACTTTGGTCCAAAACGGCATGGTCATAAGCTTCCATTCGAATTCTGATGACTTCATGCGATCCGGACATAGCTGATCTCTACCTCTAAAAACGTCAGTTTGTCAGCGATTTTTGGTCGCCAACGATCTCGTAAGCCCTACGTTGAACGCGGGACGCAAGAAGATAGGAATGCAAGCCGAAGTCGTCAACGGCAAAAGTGTTTTTTTGGTAAATTTGGAGTGCCGGAATCCTAGGTTGGTCGGGGGCTTGACCCCCACCAACCTTGTTTTGGCGTACTAAAGGCCGGTATTAACGACTCGACCCACTCGTTAGCTCCGCCCGACTCCCCATCTATCGCATGGCCATACGCTCTCAGAAAGCTGTTTTGCGGGAAAAGCCACCGCAATCCTAGATATCATCTAAGTTGACATGCAGCCAAGCTAGCCTCGATCTCGGAAATTGCTTTCGGGTTTAACGAGTAAACAGCAGGAACGCAAATTGTTTCCGTCGTTTCGACTCGCCCTGGAATTCTGCTTGACGGCATCCTGCGCTTATGAACCCCAATACCAACCGATGGCATTTGACTGTCTGTCGGCCTCTTTAGCCCGAGCTCATCGCATAAAACGGCGTACAGGTCACCCAGTTGCTGCCATGCTGCCTCCGATTCCGCGATTTGTGGCATAGAATCCGCGCTGGCCATGACGAGCCCAACGCCTGCCGCCCCTGCAAGCAAAAGCTCCTTCATGGATGCAAAAATCAAGACCGCAGACCCACCAAAGTCCAAGGGAACCATCACGACTGCTAGCAGCGGAGCAAACAGAATGCCCGCTGGAGCGAACCCCGTTAAGAGTCGCTTGCCGATCGGCATTTCAGCCCACATTTTCGCCGTGAATTCGTCCAGTTGCTGGTCGTCGAGCTTAATTAAGCTCTCTTTTTGAAACCGGTCAATCGCTCGTTGGCAAGCCTCTCGCACATTCTGTCTTTGGCCTTCTACGGTATCGTCGTCCAATCCCAAAATACCTCGGCGATCGTGCTGCTGAAGATGATTCATCAACACATCTGCCGTCACGATTTTCCCGGATTGTCCAGACGTCCATCGGCTTCGGATCCAACGCCCGATCGATTCGGTCTTACCACTAAACCATTTCGGAATCTGAAGCCAATTCGTAGCTGTTGCAATGCTAGCTTTGCTCGTTTCAGCCAGGCGTGCAGTCCACCGGCCTGGCATGGCCCACCATGGGGCAGTCCTCTCCAAGGATTGTGAAACCTGTTGGATGATTTGCCTGGAAACTTGGAGCCGGATTTTGCTTGTACTGGACACGTTTTCATCGGTCGAAAAGTCCAGGCAGGCGTTCGCGACCGAGCTTCTGAGAAATTCCGTTGTGGCCAACGAATGGCGCTCGAAAGATCGGGATCGACCGATACCCTCTTGGATATGCAGCCGCAACTTGGAGAGCGTCGAGGCCAAAACATCTTCAAAGAGACTTCGTTTGTCGAGCTGGGAACCGATGTTCAAGAGCCAATCTTCTGTACGGATCGAAGCTGGGGGCTGCGCAAGCGGCTGCTGGTCAATGCGAAAGAACAAGGGTAGTACCGCATCTTCCGTTACGCGAAGTCCCTCCGGCGGTCGGGGGAGTCGGTCTCGTTGTTGTGGACCGTCAAAACCGTAGGCCATGTAATGCCGGCTGATGGAATGGAGACCGTACAACGTCTCAAGCTCCTGGCGGATTTCGATCGTTTCGTAGCGACGAGGCACACGATTGACAGCCAAAATTTGCTTTACGCTGGGCATTCGGTCGCCGAGGACTCGGAGGAGGCGGCTAACCGTTTGGTCGTGCATCGCATTGGCCGGGAGCACCACGACGAAGGCCGAACATAGCGGCGCTGCACTCGCCAATACACTGAGCCTCGCATCTGCAATCGATTGCGATCGCTCATGGAAAAGCGTGTTGGACGAAGCGGAATAGGTTGGCTCACTTCCGGAATCAAGGTTCGACTGGTTTAGGTGAGGAAGAAAGCCTGTTTGCACGTCAGGGCAATCCATGAGTGCTAATCCCCATCGATCCAGTTGTGGGTCGGTTGCGACCAATGGGATCTCGATGGTCTCGCGAAATCGTTGGACACCAGACGCATCCTCAAAGGCTCTTGGGATGGTGTCGTTGTACTGTGCTATTGCCTTGTCCGAATCGGTAGACAGAAACTCGCTAGCGCAACCGAATATGGACAGCAATCGCTCTTGAATGGAATCCCACAATTCTGGGTCGCTTCGCCAGGAATCCGGCAGCCACAACACAAACCGGTGGGTTCCCTGCGCGTTGGCCGATCCGACCAAGATGCGTCGTCGGTTTTCGTCCGAAAGGTAGGTTGAAACAAGAGAAGACTTGCCGGCGTTCAAAAGCCCGAGAACAGCCACGATAGGGGCAGCGGGCGATCGACAGCATCGCAACGCCTGTTGGAGCAGCTTTGGGATTTCAGCGGGCAGATCCGCTTGAAAGTGCTCGGTGTGTAGTCCGCCGATTTGCCAAGTCGGCTCGAGTTGGGGTATTTCATGGCTTCGAATGTTCGGAACCAACGCTACAAAATCCAAAAACGAGAGCGACGATTCCAAAGGGTAAACACAAGCCGCAAAAGCACTTTGAGGTGAATTGTCGACAAGTTTTTGTTCCAACGAACGGAGCTGTTGCAACAATTTCTCCTGGTCTGAACCGTTTGTGAGCACGCGAATCGTTCCTTTTTCGGCGATTTCGATTCCACTTGAAGTTTCCTAGAATCCGCAGATAGTAGAACATCCATTGCTCTGAACCAAAAGACGGATCCTACATGCCTCCAAAACGGACAATAACCTCAAAACAATTGACCATTCTAATGGTTGTGCTGATCGCTGGACCGATCGCTTGTGGCTTGTTATTGTCTTTTTTTACGCCGCGAAGCCCTGAGCCCGCTTTGCAAGCCATGGTAAAACTGGATTCCATGTGGATATCACCCAGCAAAACGCCGCAAGATCGTCGACTCGTGCCATGTATTTCGATCAAGAATCCTACCGAGTTGGCATGGCGTAATCTATCGATCGGGCTGAACGAGCAATTTTATTGCCAAGAACCCAAAGGCATTCCAGCGGGAGAGCAAGTCTCCCTACCACTGGAAGTTTTTGTTTCCCGCAATGGAAGCGTTCGATTCCCCGTGGGAAATCGGGACATCAAGCTAGTGACCGTGTTTGCCCAAATCGAATCCGGCGCTCGAGCGGTGAGTGAACACGCAATGCCTTCCGTGGTTTACATTCCGCGAACGACGGATGAGGACGAAGGTTGGATAGGCGGAAAGCAGTAGAATTAGCCAATATCGCTAGCCCATCCGTTCCGGGCTAGTTAGCCCATCCGTTCGGGGCTTTTCTAGCTCATCCGCTCTGGGCTTGTCCCCGACGGATGTGTTTTGGCGTACTAGTTGAGGGGAACGGGCGATACGCGAGTGCCGCCCGTTAGGACGCCAAAACAAGGTTGGAGGGGGACAAGCCCCGACCAACCTGCGATGCCAGATCAACCAACCTGCGATGCCAGATCAAACAACTTGAAATGCCAGATCGCAGAACGGAATAAAACTCGCATTGACGCATTTTTTGAACCTACTTTTTAAACCTGCCATCTGTCGAAAAGCCCAGGCCCCTGCCGATGGCATCGCGCAGCACACGAATTTTTAACGCGATCGGAATTTTTGTAACAAAAACGACGCGAGGCCGAAAATTGTTAACCCGATACCGCCCGTGAAAAGCGATCCGAACAACATCGGGGCTCGCGACGCAAGATACCGCTTTATCTTGAAAAGGTCGGGGGGGTCGGGATCCGTAAGCCCTTCGTCGAGCATGATATTCCAATAATCCCAAGTGTCCGCAGGCGCTGACTCCAGAGCATGGTTTCTGATCTCCTCCAAAAAATCGGCTTCCTTTACGTTGAGATTACCGCCGCTTTGGTTTATCAAAGCAACGTAGGAGTACCGCTCATAGTACAGGTATCCAGCATAGGCAAAGGCTATCAATCCAACGATAAGTGAAAATGCGGCAATTGGCCCGAGCCATTTTGCGGCTTGGTTTGGCTTCGCCTGTTTTTTTATCGGAGCGGATGTCGCGAATTCGGCCAATTTTCGAATGGTTGGTACTTCCACCGTTTTGCCACAATTAGGGCAAGGCAGGGACATACCCGCTTGGCTTCGATTGACGGACATATTCGCCCCGCAAGCACACGGTAAAAGAAACTGGGACATAGCTTTGCTTTAGTGGGATATGGAATCGAAAGTCATATGAAAAAATCACTACGCAGTCGGCGACCAAAAGGCTCATTCCATGAAAACTCGTTGTGGATGTAGTGATTCTAGCATCTAAGCGACTAGACCTGGAGACGATCGTAGTTAGAATGCTTCTGCACGCAAAGCTCCAGCAAAATGTGGCTGCTTTGAGGACGTAGGTTGATTGCAACTGGCAACAAACTCCGCCCACCCCATGTGTTGATCCCCGCACTTGATCCTACCCGATGAGTGAAAAGCCTCGCATCCTCGACTGATTCTTTCGCGTCAAGTAAAGCTGCCAACCTCGAATTCATGCTGCGGTTGGTCAAAATACATAGAACACGACCGACGAACAGCGATCCGATTGCAGGCAATGAAACGTGGTAAATACATGGGCTAGCGCGTCAGGGAAGGTTCGATTCGGTCGTGTTCCAAAAGCAGCAAATATTTCCGCAATTACTTGGGCTTCGTGTACTTTAACGGATTCGTCTAAATACACTGGAGTTCCCCTACCGTTATTCACGGGTTTGTGGTTTTGCCAAACGCAAGCGAACTAGATCGCTGAGCCATGGTAGGCTTTCGTTATTCGTAAAAATTTACCAATTATGTTCGGAGTCACGTCGGTAAGCAGTTAGGTGCTACACTTCCTCTGCCTCGCTCTAGCAAGGTAGTAGGAAACGAAAACGTAAAATTTTTTGGTTGTCCACGCACGAAATTGACTGGTCCAAGCCTCTTGGCGATGAATCGGGTCCTTTTCTGATGCGGAGACTTCGAAAGAAAGATGCGTTTTCAAGACCGGAACTTTGCTTACACACGAGCACTCCGATCCTCCATTATTTTCGTGGTTTCAGGAGCTATAACCTTGTTCGACGGCCTGTTGGATTTCGATGATGATTTGCCTCGCAGCGCTGACGACTTGGATGGCCTTCGCAAACTGTCGCTTGAGG
>JAYTVM010000579.1:0-37340 GCA_043743995.1 Pirellula sp.
CTGCCACCCATCTTTTTGCCAAATTCATTCATGGCAAAAAAATGAGTGGCAGAAAGATAAAAGCAAAAGCATATGGAAAAAAGTCTGCTAAGTCGAAGCTAATCGTCGAAGCCATTCGACATGAAGATGCATCGCGGAAGAACATCACACTCGAAGACTACTCGCGCACACCAATTGGGGCGTCGATTCCACAATTCTTGTGGTCGATTGTTGGGAGACCTTTCGAGGGCTAGTATCGAAACGCTTCGATCGTGCAGGACGCCGAATTGGAAAAGATGACATCGCCGTCTGCCGATGTTCATCGAATGTTCTATGATGCTGGTCGTGCGGGTGGAGTCAAAGTAAAAGGACGCAAAGTATCTTTATTGGGCCGTCGCCAACAAGGGACTCTGAATCTACGACAGTCAAAGCGTTTTTAGAGTTTCCGCACACGGGACATGACAAATAGCATTTCGCGAGCAATTTCCTTGCTCTTTTCGTCGTATGCGACGGCTTCTTTTGGTGTGTTGTCGGAGATCTTCGGGTCCTCGTACGGCAATGAAAGTCTGAGTTCGCATCCCTTCACATTCGGACAGGATTGGTCGGCACTGGAACAAGTCATAACCGCCGCGAATTTGTCCTTGGGATTTGATGAATCCGAAAGCGTTTTCGAAAAACAGATTAGTGGCGATTCGTCTGTGCCAAAGGCGACCGAGTACTTCGGATTTGAAGAATCCTTGTCGGTGGTAGTGATTTCTAATCCTGCGCGTCGGAGTGCCGCGACCGTCCGAATATTCATGGCTGTGGTTTCCGTACCCCCGGAAAAAGTCTCCAGTCCGTGGATTCCAAAGTGCATGGCACCTATTTGAGCCCAAAGTTGTGCTAAATGGCTTCTTCTGGAATTGTGCGTACAAACAAACAACAGCTTGGCCGGTCTTTTCTCGGCTTGGCAGGCCGCGATGTACTCGGAAATCTTGAGAAGTTCAGCGCGTCGCTCGTCTGGGATTTGATCGATCTCAGCTTGACGCGCATGGACGTAGCTTTCGACTTTAGGGCTGAGTCGGGCGTTGGTTGGAGCAATAGCCATAACAACAAATACTGTTAGAGTCGAAAACAGAAACGAAGAATTCATCGCGTTGGTGATCATGATCCTATTTATAGCTAAAAATAACGGGGCATCCAACATTCCAATCAATTAAATGAGTGCTACCCCAAAAAAGTTTTGCAATTCCCGTAATTTCCGTGGAAATGGAGCTGCCATATGCCGAACTAACCGCACTACAAATCGCGAGCAAAGACCACGCCGTGCTCAACGGAATGAAAGCCCAACCGCTGCAACAGCGTGATTGATTGCTGTTGGTCTGCCGATGCGAAGGTCCGAACGGCTCGCCTTTTCTCCTGTTGCAATTGCCTAAGGGATTCGGCCATTAAATAGACAAAACGCTCGCGTGCTTCGTCCGCTTGCGGGACATTTGGTAACCACAATCGGACGACACTCGAATCGACACCGATAATGGTCGGGTCGGGAAACCAAAACATGATTTCGCTTTCCACTTTGGGAGGCGAACGCAGAACGAGATTGAATCGAATCTGCTCGCAGTGTCCTAGAACTGTGCTCAGCCACCATTCATGCGTGTCTTCGTCGAGAAGCCGGCCGACGGTACAGGTTCTGCGGATGCCAATTTGATTGCGATCCATCGGAGGGCGAAAAGAGGATAAATCCAACTCCCAGCACTCCGTTGGACGGGTTGGGATAAAACCAGCTTCGGACAACCATCTTTGAGTGCGATTGTCTTTCGCGACCACCCCCATAAGATTGTCCCCTTCGCCGACACCCAAGTAGAATGCGTTCCAAGCAGTCGACCCTAGAGCCGTACAAGTCTTCGCGTTCTGCTTTCGCAAATGACTCAGCGCATGAACCATTAATACTTTGGCAATCTCGTCCTCATCTGCACCGGGGGTTATGCAGATTTTATGAATGATGGCCGCAGATACGCTCTCATCGCTTCCGTCGGCATTGCTGGCGAAACCAAAGTGAATGAAGCCAACGGGAATACTCTCTTGGTTGGTCGCAAGCATTAAGCCTTGGCTTTGGAAGAACGGCTTGCTGAGGATGCACTGGTCCCAGACGCTTACCGGACAAGCGCTTTTGGAGTTGAATGCAGAGTGGTGATCATTCCACAGTTTGGCCAGATAGGGAGTATCAGTGTTCAGAAAAGACCTGATCGTCCACACGGCATTCACCCAAGTACCGCAGGGACTCGAAAGCATTCCGAATCGGAGGATGGGGAATTCCTGAGAGCGTCGTCCCGTGAAAGCGAAGGGCCGCACACATCCGGCGCAAGAACATTTTGAAGATCGAATGCGTGGACCATAGGCTCCACGTCTTCGGTATCGACTTCTGAAAGTTGCTCGACGAGATCAACGATTTTGCCCAACTTGTTCGTTAACTCCATTACTTCGGTAGCAGTAAGGGAAAGCCTGGCAAGATTCCCAATCCGAATCACATCTTCGGCAGATAAAGCCATCGACGGACCTCGGTGGAGTTACTTTGGCAAAGCAAAAGGTTTGGCTCGAACGGCCTTGCGGATTCGGCCGCTGCGAATGCACTGAGTGCAAACACGAATGGTTCTTACCTCGCCATTTGGAAGGGAAACCTTGCAATTTTGAAGGTTTGGTGTGAACCTTCGCTTGGTGATACCAGTAACCTTTGTACCCACACCACCCAAGTATTTAGCCTTACCACGGATCTCTACTTGATTCCCGACAGACGCTATTTTTTGACAAACTTCGCAACACTTGGACATAATTAACCACCGACGAATCGAACCGTAAAGCACTGACTTGTGTCCCTCAATGGGGACCGAAGTATAGCCGTCCGTCGGAGAGTCGCAACATCAAAACAGATCTCTGTCGCCCCGATTGATGAAAAATCACTGGGAAATTACACTCAGTGCTGACAGATATTGGTCAACCATCCTCCAAAAACTCCTCATTCCTCGTGGATCTTGTGCAAGATGACAGTTCAGAAGTTCACGCGAGAATTCGCTAGTGTCATCGAGTCGGCGGGCAAATTAGCCTGTGCAGTCAAAGCCGACGCTATTTTGGTGCTCCTGGACAGCGCGACCGATTGGGAACGCCTTCGCGAACTGGTTCCGCCGGAAATTAAACGTATTTTGGTGGCGGCCGATCGGGTGGAGGATCTAGCGGACGCGGACAAATTTGGCCTCATTCCACTGGTCCTAAACAAAGAGGATTCTCCACTTTTGGAGCGATTGCAGCACGCGCTTCTGGAAGCAGTGGCGGATGAACTGCTGGCAAACCATTGCGATGTCATCGCCGTTTACTGCGGCTTTGAAGTCAATCGCATCGATTCGATTTCGATCATTCGGCTCGACGAGCGAATGCGACGCTTCACCAGCCGCGATCTACAACGGCTGGAAAGCTCCGTGCCACTCAATAATCTAAAAATCGTAATCGACCTTGCGGTCCAAATCGGGCGGGAGGGTCGCGAGGGGAAAAAGGTCGGAACCATGTTCGTGGTGGGCGATACCCGCAAAGTCTTGCAGCATTGCAAAGATAGCGGCTTTGACCCGCTCAAAGGCTATAGCCGAAAAAACCGAAATCTGCATGACGCTCGCGTTCGAGAAGACATCAAAGAAATTGCACAAATGGACGGTGCCTTTGTCGTTTCGCCGGATGCAGTGGCCGAACGTTCGCGGCAAATCATCGAGATGTTGCACGAGAACTTACAATTGTCCAAAGGGCTTGGGTCGCGACACTGGGCAGCGGCAGCGATCACCCAACGCACCAAAGCCATCGCGATCGTTGTTAGCCAATCGAGCAGCACCGTCCGTGTCTTTCAAAACGGAGCGTTGGTGCTTCGCATCGAGCCTATGGAGCAAGCGGTCAAATGGCAAGAGTTCAATTACGAACCGCCCCCGAATGAAGCTGCAGACTGACCATGACGAAACCATTTGTGGCTGTTGTGACTGGAGCATCCAGCGGAATCGGACAGGCGATCGCGATCGAATTCGCACGCCGTGGAGCAAGCCTCATTCTGAACTGTCGGCAGAATCTTCAGGGGCTCCAAGCGACCATTGATCGAATCCTCGAACTAGCTGGCCCCAAACAGGATTTGCTCGGCGTTGTCTCCAACATCGACGATGCGCATTCCAATCGAGCGTTCGTTGAGGCTGCATTTGAACGCCACGGTCGAGTGGATGTGTGGGTTCATGCCGCCGGGGCTGACGTTTTAACAGGCGTGGCACGTGAACTCTCCTTTTCGGAAAAGCTGGCCAACCTCTGGGCGACTGATGTTCAAGGGACCTTTGTTCTCAGCCGGATGGTGGCCGTCAAGATGATTGCTCAGACCAAAATCGAAGCGCGTTTGCCATCCATGGTTCATATCGGATGGGATCAAGCGGAACAAGGTATGGAGGGAGATAGTGGCCAGTTTTTTTCAGCCACCAAAGCAGCAATCGCCGCGTTCTCCAAAAGCCTTGCTAAAAGCGTTGCACCTCACGTTCGCGTGAATTGCATTGCCCCTGGTTGGATTCAAACGGAGTGGGGGCAACAAGCCTCTTCGACTTGGCAACAACGAGCCATAAGCGAATCAATGCTAGGCAGATGGGGAACACCCCAGGATATCGCTAGCGTCGTGGCTGCAATCAGTTTCGGCGACGGAGCCTTTCTTAACGGCCAAACCATTGCTGTCAACGGCGGCTGGCAAGGCTGCAAAAGAAACGCATAGCAAAAGAAACGTTTTTAGTTCACGTGAACCTTTGATGCATCCATGCCAATGAACTGCGATTGTTCGCCTCTTCTTCCGCTAGCTGTTGTGCCATTGGCTTGCCAACAATCGACGGAGGTTGTTGCTCGGGTGAGTTGTCCTTGACTTGCTGCATCGCAGCATCGAGGTGCGTTGACTTGCGTCCGGGGAAGGTAACAAAGTAGCCGTCGGTGAGGCAAGGAATGAGCAAAGGATCGCGGGTAGCCATTTCGAGATTGAAACGTATGTCGCTGTTCACTTTGCTCAGGGCTGCAACCATGCGAGGCAAGTCTAGAAAACCTTGGCCGCATCGGATTTCGCTAAGTTGAAACCCTAGGTCATACGGTTGCACGGCCATGTCCTTGAGATGAACACTCATCACAAAGGGTGCAAGCGTCTCAACCGCTTCGAGTGGAGCCTCGAGCAGAGCAAGATTATTACCGGTATCCACATTCACGCCGACCCATTCGCTACTGAAAGTACGCATGAGCGTCGCGAGTTCGTCACTGGTGAGGTCTTTATGGTTCTCCACCGCGAGCTTCAATCGATGTTTCTTTAGGATAGGCTCGACCCACGCGAGGCGCTGCGAGGCCTCGGTATGAAAGGCATTGAACTCGTCGATCGTCCGCCAAGTTTCATAACGGCGCGTGCCGGAAAGGCAGGTGCGGGCAACGCTAGCACCGGCGGCTCGTGTGAGCCTCACCTCATGCTCGAACTTCTCAAGTTCACTCCGCTTCGACGGCAAATGAATATCTCCTTCATAATAGCCGCCGGTCTTTTCGACATGCTCACCCAGACGCACGGAAGCTGTTTCATCGAGCATGGCCACGCTCGTTTGCACGCCATCGGCACCGACGCTTCGTGCATAGTCATAAAAGGTAGGAGCGTCGACGAATGATGCGAGTGCGGATTTGTCGCGGGCGGCCTGCCAAGCGCGATGGCAGGAGAAAGAACAGATGCCGAGTCGGCCCGACTTCACGCCGACAGCGGCGAGCGCTTGCCTCGCCGCATCGATCGCAGAAAAGGTCGCGATCATCGTAGGAATTGCCGTAACGAAAATGCGACGTTTCATGTGAGTAACGACCTTAGTTCCTTTGCCCATGGCTCACGATAGGTTCGCTCCAACATCGCACTGGCTTCCTTGTCGGCGAGAATGTCGTTTGCAGCAGCGTCCCAAGTCAGTTTGCGTCCTGTTTTGAGCGAGATGTTCGCGAGATGGCATGTGGTGCTGACCCAGTGGCTGCTTTCCAGGTCGGAGTGCGGCGTTTTTCGGCTTTTGATACAGTCGATGAAATTCTGTGCGTGCAAGCTGTATTGTTGGGTGGCGTTTCCAGACTTGTCACTCATCGCGTTACACCATTTCAAACCCTTCGGTTCGTCAAGCGTCTGAGGCCCTCCGACGGGATGTCCACCGATGATGGCAGCGAAAATGTTCTGTGGGCTCTCTTTCTTATCGGGTAGTATCTCGAAACCATCGCGGCCCAGTTTCATTGTCCCCTTCGTGCCGATGAAGACGAGCGAGCCCATGGAAGACTCACCTCCGCCGCCGGCCGCCTCGCGGAACTGAACGATTGCCGGGAACTTTTCATACTCAATCATGGCGTTTTGCGTGTCGGGCGTCTCGCCGTTGTCCTTGAGAAACCATCGTCCACCGTGGCTTGTTACGGTTTTGGGACCCTGAATGTCGAAGATCCAGTGCACGATGTCCAGAGAGTGATGCCCAAGATTTGTCATCTGCCCTCCCGCTGTGTCCCAGAACCAGCGGAAGTGATAGATACTGCGGTTGGGATTGTAGCGACGGGCGGGAGCCGGGCCGAGATGCATCTCCCAATCAAAGTCGGTCGGCGAATCCCCATCCGATGGATTGCCGATTCCGGGCATCACGTTTCGAAAAAAATCGCACTGCACACTCGCAATGTCGCCGATGGCTCCGTTGCGAAGCAGTTCCTTGGCCTTTTGATAATGCGGCGCGCTGCGTTGCTGTGTTCCCACTTGCACTACGCGCTTGTGTTTCGACGCAACCTTTTGCATCCACTCACCTTCGCGGACAAACAGATGCGTCGGCTTTTCGACATACACATCCTTACCCGCAGCGCATGCCATCATCGTCTGCAACGCATGCCAATGGTCCGGTGTGGCGACGACCACTGCATCTACCTCCTTGCTCTCTAACAACGATCGGAAATCGGCATGTGTCTTTACGTTCGGTTCGATTTCCTTGCATGCCTCCATTCGAGGCTTGAACGCATCCGATACAGCCGCGATGCGTGCTTCCTTTAGACCCGCAAAAGACCGACCATGAATTCGCCCGATAAGGCCAAAACCTAGGATACCGATGTTCACGCGATCATTCGCGCCGGCGACCTGCGAATAGGCTCTCGCCGTTAACGCAGTGGCGGCTGTGGAGATCGCAGCACCACCGACGAACTTCCGGCGATTAAAGAAATTATTGGTGTCCATAGTGGTTCCCTAGACATGGCAATGGGTAGTGAATCCAATTCGAAAAACCGCTTCCGTCTATCATACTCGATAAACGCCTCATCTACGAGCCAACGAACTCGGGTTCGCCCCGGTGGCTTGCCCAACCGGAACGGAAGTTATCCCCGGTGAAACTTGGCTTCCTGCCAGACAAGCTGGTCAGGGGAGCGGCTAGATGGACCATGATCTGCTAATTGTAAAACTCGCCTTCCTGCCGGACAAGCCGGCAAGGGGACGGAACAAAAAAGACTCGATGTAGATCCGAATGAAATATCAAAACTGCTATTTGTCGCTCAGCCCACGCCATGCCTCGTTGGACTTTGGCTTTCTAGCCAATCGATGATGCTTTTCTGGCCGCGTATGCATACCCCAGTTCAACGATTCATCTTGTTCGTAGCGTTTCCCGAGCGTTAAGGCTGTTAGGGCCTTGGCCAGTTCGAAGCCCAAATAAAACGCATGCGATGCGTCAACATTTCTAGACTCAGGCATGAGCTTGAGCTCCTCCATCATGGCAAACGGGTCGGTTCCACGGATGTGAACTCCCGCGCTGATGAGGTGGATTTGCTTGTCGTCGATCAGTATTCGATAGTTGTTGTCCTTGATGTTGCTCGCAAGGACTTCGATCGTCGCAGCCGAATAGCTCGCACGCGACGGGTCGCGTAACATCACCAATCGCTCCTCGAAGTGCTTCGGCGGAATCTTGTGGCGAACCGCGTAGTTGACCAATCGGCGAGCGAGATCGCATTCCTTCACGCTAGACTGTGCCCACGGAATGACCTGGGTGGTGAGTACACCGCCAATCTGCTGCTCCTCGCAAAACCCTAACAACAAAGTGTTGAGGCCAGCCGAATCGCAATCGGTTAGCTCGGTCAAGTTTCCAATCCCCATCAACATGGGGGCTTCCGGGAACATCGCCCGCGTTTTCAAGTATCGGCCCAAGGAGGCCGAAAAGCCGCAACCGATTGGTTCTAAGATTGGATCCAGCCGAAACGAAATGCCGTTCTGGGTAAGGAATTCTACGGTTTCCAATAGGCTGGGTTCGAAGTCCGTCGTCTCATCTGGAACCACGACGACTTCGCACCCCCAATCAAGGGCGGCTTGCCGATTGGACTTATTGACAGACAGTACTAACGTCGCGCCGGCTGCGATAGCGGCCGACGCCTCCCAGGTGTCAAACGTGTCTATCGATAATGGAATGCCTTGATCTCGCAACGCTTTGACGGCGTCCGCGACGTTGATCCATCGAAACCCTGGCTCACAACCTAAATCGATTCGATCTGCACCATCGCTAACAAGTTGCTTCGCTTGTTCCACCAGGGAGTCGATGCTAAGACGCGGTGCGTAGTTGATTTCCGCAATAATTTCGACTGAAAATTGGCCGTAGTCATCCCCTTTGAAACGCTTGCGGCCAAACAGGATGGGCAAATCGCGAACGTCCTTTGGTCCGCACTCGATTATCGTGCCAACAGCCGATCGGATCACTTCGATTCCTGTTTGAAGATAACCCGGGAGGATGACTCGCGTTGCCTGATCGGGAATGCGCATGTGTTTGAGCAACCATTGTGGCGTCATAAGCGCTGCGACCGTGATAGGCAGTACTTCGATCGAGTATTCGAAGCTCTGTTTGCTCGCGATCGACGCAACAATTTCTCGCAGCGCAGGCTCGGCCAGCTTGCCTGTTACGAAGTGAATGGACTCACGTTGATTGCCCGAATTCATGGGGTTCGTTTCTAGGATGTAACGGAATAACTTTTATGGTTGGAATCCGGTTTACCACTTGACCTGTGACCCACACATACTAGAACATAATCATAACGAGAAGCCCAATGAGCTCGTAGTCATGATGACTCGAATTCGTGGCCGGTGCTTCTCGTTTTTTTTTGCCCTGTTTGCAACATCGATCATGATCGAAATCTTACTCGAGAGCTCTTGGTTTCTAGTTATCAACAAACCGTCGGGTATTCTGACTCAAGCGGTACCTGGCATCCATAGTGTTCAGACTTTGCTTTTGACGCAACTGCGCGATCGAGATCCGGAATCCCCAACCCCGTTCATCGGTATCCCGCATCGGTTGGATCGAGCGACGACTGGGGCGATGGTCATCGCGAGGAACCAACTCGCTTTGCGAAGACTCAGCGACCAGTTTGCCACGCGAAAAGTGAACAAAATCTATCACGCGATGGTGCCGCAGATAACGGAAACAGGTGAAGTCAAGTGGCAAGATACGATGCGAAAAGTGCCACATGAAGCCCGCGCCGAGTTAGCAACTGCAACCGATTTTGGCGCTAAAGAGGCTATTTTGCGATTCCATGTTATTCGACAACTTTTTCTAAGCGACCAGGAGCCGGTGAGCTTGGTTGAGATCGAACTGGAAACCGGTCGCATGCATCAAATTCGCCTCCAATTCGCTTCGCATGGACATCCGATTCTTGGCGACCAACTTTACGGCAGCAAAGTCGAATGGTTAGGCAACCGACCGGGCGAACGAGAATCGCCGATTGCATTGCATGCTCGCAAGATTGAGTTTCGTCATCCACAAAATGCGGAGTTGGTTTCCGTCGAAGCTTCGTATCCAACGGACTGGCCGGTCGAACCTCAATGACGTGAATGATTTGAAACGAGCCTTCCATTCGGGCTCGTCCCAATGGCGGCTACACCCCAAAACGAGTTCCAGGGTCGCGGGATAAACGGCAAACTTGTTCGACAAAAAGTCCAGCAAACGTTGTGTTCGAGGTTGCCCCCAGGATTTGCAGATTCCCCACAGTCTGAGTTCAGCCAGTGTCATGAAAGACGCAATCAACGTGTTTCCCGCAAGCGTCGAGTCATATAGTTGGATTCGCGTGTCTCCCTTGAAAGCAAAGGAAATGACATCGGTGTCCACAACAACAAAACTCATAAGGTGCTCGCGTCACCATGATCGTGTCGCGATGCTTTGAGAAACCCCAAAAATTCATCGGTCGATTCGTCTGACGGCCAGAGACTGGTTGCAAGAGATGCTGCGTCTTTGCACGGCAAGATTTTTTGACTGGCCACTAACTCTTCCAATCCAATTCGATTTGGCAGTTGAGGTATCGCTGACTGCGAGGACCATTCCCGTTGAGGCTTCCATTCTGCCACCATCTTCAAAATAACCTCTTCTGCAGAAACGAACTTTCCGCTCGCCAAAATGGCGTTAATGGCTCTTTCCGCATCCCCAGTAAGTTCAACGATCATTGTATTTTTCTCCGTCCTTTGAAAACCCCATTCTACTTTCTCATTGATATCGACCGAATGACTCGGGTTGCACAAGAATGCGAGCGACTGAATTTGGATCCGGATAACTGGAGGCTGCAGATCCAAGACTTTGGTCGCCTATTCTCGAACGTGGCAGGTCAACCGAAGAATGTTTACGAGTTGCGAAGCCTAATTTCAAAACGTCGGTTCTATCTAAAGCGACTCAAACCGGCACCGGTCCAAACCACGTAGCGTTTGGTCGGAAATTCTATGGCCCTGAATGAACAACTGTCTGAAGGTGCGCCCGCAAAGTGCCGAAACGGCTTACCAGGGAGCAACCAGAGTAAATCGCTAGTACCGACCAGACTTGTATCGACGCCCTTTCATTCCAAGTCATGCCGGAATGATGACCCGAAAACGGGCGATTGGAAACAAAGTGGTGTGTCCCCGTTTTCCCCCCGTTTTCCGTTTTTCCACCAACTAACCGCGCCGCTGACGCAGTGCTGACAGATAAAGCATAAGACAACTATTTCGTTTTTGACACGATACCAGATGCTTCAACTTGTTGAATCGATTCATCGACCGAATTCTTGATTTGTTCGTACTCCTTGGTTTTGGAATTCCAAAACTTTAGATTGACGGTCAAGTGGACAGTTTGAATTCCTCCTCCAAGAAAGTTTAATTCGGCTCTCACTTTACTGGGGACGGACACATCATCGAACTTAGTCCAAGTTGTTTCAACACGATTCACTCTAATGCAATCCTTCCGTTTCGGCAGATCGGACAAATCCCGAAAGCCACTCTGATAGGAATAGGTTTCAAACAATGCGGGCAAATCATCCTTGAAGCGAACTTGATCAAAAGCAAGGTGTTTCCCCTCTTTGGTTTTGACCTTACCAAACCAAACCGAGTCGGCGGTGCGTGCATCGATTTGGGTTGCGCTAACGCATGATCCGTTTCGAAATAGGACCTGAAAAGTTGGTTCACCAACCTTTTGCAGGTAGTTAAAGTGGAAGGGGTATATAACTGGCCAATCTATCGGGCTCACGGCAACACATGGAGATACAACCCCCTGCTCACCTGCTCTCATCCATCGATTTATTCCCTGAACGTTCACAAAATCAAGTCCACGAATCCTAAGATTCGTAACCGTACACTGATGAAAGTCAAAATAGTTCGAAAATTTTTGCGTTCTTACATCATCGATTTGATCCAACTTCCATTCGGCTCGTTTGTACTCAACTCCTTCGGTTTTAAAAGTAGTGAACGTAGCAGAGCCGTCGAACCAATACTCGGAATCAGGAGAAGTCTCGATCGAAAGTGATGCAACTGAGGCGACATCGAGCATCCCGAACTCAAAATCATCCGCGAAGGCCAAAACCTTGGATTCTATCTCCTTTGCAAGAGATTCGTCGCATCGAGCTACGTTCCACGCGAAGTCAATACGAAGAGCCACCACCAAACCCAAGATCGCCAACTGCAAAAAATTTCCTCTGAACATCGGATAGCCTCAAGACCAATTCAAAACGACATGTCATTCCAAAACAAACCAAACGTTTGACACTACGGTGGATCGATCCCGGCACATGGTTCATTGTTGACTTTTGCAAACAACTGGATACCTTCTCTATTCTTAGATCCGGACAAACAGTAGTGTCCTCTTACTTTGTTTGGGTCGCCAGCATAATAAATGCAAGCAACACAGCCCATGGTATCCTTACAAACATAAAGAAGTGTAGGCGTTCGATTAAAGCCGGTTTCAGGCGAAATTGGTGGCCGATAATCTGGTTGTTCCGAATTCCAATTTAACTCATTGGTGTTCGTTCGCCAAGTATTTGGCTTGTCGCAGGACGGCGGAACAGTAGCTGCACAGAGATTTGAGGCACAATCAAAGGCAGCTTCATTGGGACCCGGCCAAGCTCCAAATTTAATCGCGCAAGACGTGGGCTCAATCGCAATCAAACAGATAGCTGCATCTGCATGCAGTGTCTGTCCGGCACATAGCAAACCCATCACACTTACTAGACCAACGACAATTCTTCTCAACATTTTTTCATCTCCCTATTCAGACTTCGACACGTCAACTCGAACACTGCTGGAACCACCGTGCTTTCCGCACACCAAAGCGATTCTCCACGAATCGCCGCTGTCCAATTTTTTCCCATCTGTTTCGTTGCAGCTTACTTCAAATAGTGCCGCATTCTCTCCACGCTTTTGAACATTCGATAGCTGAACTGGGATGGATGTTTTCCCATCTGATAGCGTCAGCTTCCCTGACGAAACTTTTGCCAAAGGATCTTTTCCAACCAAGTACATTTTGGCTATGAATCTGCCATTATCGAGTTTCCACGTCGTGTCACGCGGACCTAGCGAAAACCTATCCAAGTAGCGCACTGGAACCAAGAGGCTCATAAAGGAAACGTCGTTCGATTCGCCGACCAGGCCAGTTTCCGATTGCTTGTCGGACGGCGCTGTTTTCGAATAGCGAACCAAAATTGGCAATGTCTCTTCACGCACGCCAAATGATTTGGTTGGCTCAATCTGCAACGTCAAAGTCATGGGGGCCTTTCCCTCCGATTGTTGGATTTTCAATCGATCGCTGTCGCTCACGACACTCAGGATTCGAATCATTTTGCCATTCGCTCGTAGTACTACTGTAGCTATCGCATCATGATCGGAATTCGCAAATTCTATGGGAGCCCCTTCGATTGCGACAAAATCAACGATGGTTGCGTTGATGGCCAGGACGAACGCAATAGCGCGCTTACGGTCGACGAATTGAATTCCCGAGATAAAGGTTTGTGGCGACGAGGGCATCGTGATTGTAGCTTGAAACGTGAGATCTTTACCACTTGCAGCGCTCATCTCAGTCGTTGAAAGGTTGGTACAGTTGCATGCGGGCAGAAGCGTGACGTCGAGATCATGGTCCAATCCGTTCTTTACCTTTATCTCTACACTGACCTTCTCACCGACAAAAAACTGGCCAGTGTTAACCGTTAGTACTTCCTCGTTCTTTGTTAAGCTGGTCGTCCGCTCGACAGTTTTCTGCACATCTTTTTCTTCAAGAGTTAGCGCACCGCAGATCGTTTGCGACACCGTCAAAAAGAAAAGGATTACCTTTGATATGGATACAATTCGCATGATTCTTGCGAGCCCGATCATTCTGTTCCAAAACTGCTTTTGAATTCGATGTGGCCACTTAAAGTTTTCGATTGTCATCACGTACGTTATCTCCTGAGACGATTTCTCGACCTCAGAAAACGTATTGTGTTAGCACGGTCACTTCGGTCGCCAAAATCGACACGCGGAGAATATCAGACTTTTCCGAAAGGCTTAGCATTCTCTCTCGCAGCGCTAGTTCACATGTTTTCCATAAGTCCTTTGTTTGGAATGGCTTACAGAGGCCGTTGAGTCTTTTTTTTTTTTTGTGGGCGCGGCAATTGTTGTTGACCATGTTTTCGCGTAGGTTCAGTTGCTCGTGAGACTGTTCAATTTGCCCGTACGCCCATGGTTTATCATGAATTCGATCCCGATCGAGTATCTTCAAAGCGTTTCACTCCTTTTCCAACCATTGGAGTTCGTCGAGTCAAAATTGGTAGACGAACGATGGATTTTGGAACGTCCGGAACCGTTGTATTTCGATATTCCTTGTCCCATTTGTAATGCACAGACGATCCGATTCGGCAGTCTCCCAATGCGTCGCATTCGACATCTCAACTTTGAACAGCGGCCAGTGTTCGTTGAGTTGATTCTGCCTCGTATCAAGTGCGCAGCACATGGCGTACGGTCAATGCCGCAGCGTCTATTCGAATTGCGATGCTCCGTGTCCATCGCATTCGAAGACTCTATCATGGAACTCATACTACTGATGAGCAAGGCCGAGATTGCTCGACGCCAGTTTGTCAGTGAACGTATGATCGACCGAATAGTTCTTAGGGCTAGTCACCGTGAATTGCTTAAACGCTACGTCGCCCACTTATTGGTCTAATTGCAGCGACGATCTTTCGACGGGCCAGATTCCCCTTTTGGGGCGAGTCTCCCGGTTTCGGTGAATCGCAGGGAAGGGCACACACCATTTTGTCGGGTGGGTAGTTGCTATTGGGTTTGTCTTAGGAGTAGCATGCGTAAGAATCCATTCTCGGGATCATTGATCGACGCGTCGATCATCAATTCTCGATCTGTGGCTGAGAGCGATGCTAGATAGTCTTGCACTTGCTGCCATTCGTTTTGCTCCCTGGCTCGATCTTGCTCCAGCCGCAATTGCTCCTGATTCTCTGCTTCGCTCTTCTTTCTGTCTCTATCCTCGCGAGAATTCGATTGTTGCTTCGCTTGGTCTTGGTTCCCTTGAGGGGCAGGTTCTCAAGCAAAGAAACTTCTTTACCACGCAAAGAATTTTCTCGTGCCTGCAGCTTGGCAATTGGGCGGGATCTCCACGAATCCGTCCGATTGAATGAGCGATGCAATGTCGCCCGAACCTTGGCTTGCAACGAGCGACAATCGGCCATCTTCTTGATAGGATACGAGTCGAAACCATGTAAGGTCGAGGGTCTTGGTGTCGCTGGTCTCGAGTTGAATCCATGGCACATGCTCGGATCTCGCGAAGCCAGCCACATGCCGAATCAATTCCATGGCATATCGTCGAAAAGTTATGGCAACACTTTGTGGATTTCCTGGGAGCCCAAGGATCAATTGCCCCTCTGGACCGTAAGCGCCGAGTATCGGCCGACCAGGTCGGATCGGAATACGATGGAATACAACTTGACCGCCCGTTGCTCGAACCGAATCGGGCACGAAGTCTGTGTCACCCATCGACACGCCCCCCGTCAGCAGAAGAACGTCGCATTGACCAAGCGTGTCGCGAATCGCATGCTCGGTTTTGTCTCGATGATCGGATACCTTAGATCGGCGAGTTTGGATCCAGGGTTGGTTTGCAAGTGCGGACTCGAGGTATGGACCATTGGAGTCTCTAATTTGCCACGTTTCCATGGGCTGGCCAAACTCCATCAGTTCGTCGCCGGTGTTGAGGATGCCGATTCGAACTTTTTGGAAGACGTTTATCGTTGGATCGGCATGAAAAGTCATGGCTCCAGCAAATCGACAGGCTGACAAGTGATCCCCACGCTGAATGACCATGTCGCCCGTTCGGGCGTTCTCTCCTCGCCGTCGAATGTTTTGCCCCAGCGCGATCGATTCTTTAGGCAAAAGGATCGTCACTTGGGAAGTCGATTCTTGGCAATCTTCGCGTCGAACGACACATTCCGCATTGGCTGGGATTGGTCCGCCGGTAAAGACCCTAATCGCCGACTTGGAGTCGAGATGGAGAGGCGTAGACCCAGCCGTCGTAGTGCCAGTTACGGGTAGCGTTTGTAGATCTATATCAGACCACCGAACCGCGTAACCATCCATGGCGGATACATCGGTCGAGGGGCTGTCTTGAAATGCCCTGATGTTTTGGGCTGTAACTCGACCAGCGCTTTGCGTCGCCGGAATCAACTCGTTCCCAACGACTCGCAAGCAATGTTTGAGTTGATCCATCTTGGCTGAGATGAGATCCAATTGTGGGAGCGAGGGTGGTTCGTTGGGCATACGGGAACAGATTTAGGCGGACCGGCGAAAATTACTTTAGGCGAGCGGCAGACATACGACTACCAGGACACCGCGTGGCACGCCCAAAGCGATTAGCGATGGGCGTGGGAAGTGTGGCAAATGGCTCTAGCGATTCACCACGCCCTTCGTACCTCAGAGCGTGCCACCCAGATTAAACGAGCCACCCAGTTTATAGTTAAATTTCAAACTGCCCCTCACCTTACTACTTTACGGTCGTGGCTGCTGGACTGGCAGGCTCATCCCCAGCACAAGTGGTCTCAACATCCTTAGACAACTGCGAGGCTGGCAGTTGGGCTGTGGGGACATAAGGTTGTATGCCTACGTAACTCTGTGCGAACGGGACAGGTGACCGTCGAAGCAAAGCGATCTGTCGACGAATGTTGGTCAGGTCTTCTTGAATCGTCTGCACCACATTACTCGATCCCTGTAACTTAGCCGATTTGGATTCCACCGACGCTAGCTTGATTGCCAGTTCAGCCCGATCGACGACACTTGCGGTCAGAGCTTCGGACATATGATTTCTGGCTTCTGCCACTGCGAGTTGGGTAGAGAGCGTTGCATTTCGATTCGCTAGCGATTGGATCTGTTGCATCGCTTGTTGACGTTCGTCCATCAATTGACTGGTCATTTCCAATCGAGTCGAAAACTCTGTTTTGGCGACCAACAAATCCACGACGGTTGTCACGGGCAATGAAATGTTTACGTTTCCGAGCCCGCTGTTGCGCAAGATCGATGCGGCTTCGGATTCATTTTCGATGATTCCATTTCCATTGAAGGCAATATTCACTCCTGGAGGTGCAGGAGGCGCCATCGGGAGTACTAGGATCTGCTCTTCTTCGCCGTTTTCGTTGGCGTTGACGTTTGAATCTCCGTTCTTGTCACAAGCCATACCTGCAACAGGCTCGTCTTTGACGTCGTAGCACTTGTTGCCGGAACAGATGCGATGACCGCAAATGATAACGTCGCCAAACATGCCTCCAAGATCGCCGAATTGGATGCGGGGAATCCTTTCGGTGAATCGCATGGGCTTGGCAATTTGTGGGACTGCCACACGGGAAACACTTTTCAAAGAATCGTCAGAGCGATTCAGCAGATCGAAGTTGCGTTCCTCGAGGACAAATTCTCGGGTCACCTCCAATTCGCTGTTGAACGATCTGGCAACGTTAAAATAACGACCGGTTTGTCCCTCTTGGACGTAGACACCGACTGGTGATTCCGATGGCTTATTTTGCAAATGAGGCGCGGCACCAAAATGGATAGCCACTTCGGCTGAAAACTTGGGGCTTTTCGTCAGCCAATCGCTAACAAACGCGGCAATTCCCGCAGGTTTCTTCGGCGTTGCAGCATCACAGGAGCCACACGAGTCGCACGCGACGGCGGTTCCACTTGGGCATTTGACAGTGGAGCATTTGCCTGCCTCGCAAACTTGCCCATCACAGCAAACTCCACCAATACAAGGGGTGGCCAATCCAGCGGTCGTTTGGCATTCTTTGCTTTTGCAAGGTGGGGTGACTGCGGCATCGTCGCTGTGGACCATGGCTGCCGTTCCGAATGCGGCTGCCAAAGCAACCAGGAAGGTTTTGATTTTTGACGCTGCGTCCATGCTCGCATCTCCGGAGAAGTCGATTGACTCAAAGGGTTTATGTCGGGCTTAGCAATGTGCTCCCGCTTCGAGCTCAAACTTTAGCCATTTCCCAAAAAAGATTAAAGATCGAAATTGAATCGCCGCCGGAATGCCATAACAGCCTACAAACCAAAGGAATTACCAGCTATCATCGAATGACTGAAAATTCGGCTTTGAATCCGCTTCTCTGCAAACCAACCCCTATGTCATCTGTTCCTTTGAATCGCACCACGCCTGCCGCAGTTTCCGCCGCAGCACGCCCCGTAGCTGTCGTGGACATCGGTGCGACCAGTGTACGGATGGCGATCGCCGAGATCGATCCCCGCGGCAATGTTCGGATCCTCGAAGAGGTTTCTCAAGCGGTTTCGCTCGGAAAAGACACGTTTACCATGCAGCGCATTCGCCGCCAAAGCATCGAGGAATGCGCCGTCGTTCTCAAAAGCTACCGACGACTCATGCAGGAATTCGGCATTTCCAGACCCGATCAAGTTCGCGTAGTGGCAACCAGTGCCGTCCGTGAGGCGAGCAATCGATTGGCATTTATCGACCGCATGTACATTGCGACCGGTCTCGAAGTGGAATCGCTCGACGAAGCGGAAGTCAATCGCATCACCTACATGGGAATCCAACCGCTGTTGCAAGCCAACCCCGCCCTCGCCTCCGTCAAAACCATCGTGGTCGAGGTTGGCAGCGGAAGTACCGAGATTTTGGTGGTGCGTGGCGGGAACGTCTTGTTCTCGAATACCTACCGACTGGGTTCACTACGACTTTTGGAGCAAGTCGACAAGCTCAATACATCGCACGCCAAGCAGCGAGCCATCATTGAAAGCCAAATCCACCGCCTGGTGCACCAAATCTACGAGCATGTCGATTCCGACAAGCAGATCCAGATGGTTGCGATCGGGGGTGACGTCCGCTTGGCGGCGGCCAATGTGCCAGGTGCTCAATTTAACAATCAGATTTGCAGTGTTCCAGTCGATGGTTTGATGGAGTTTGCAAAGTTAGTCAGTGTGCTAAAAGAAGAAGACTTGGTCGCTCGCTTTGGGTTGTCCTATGCCGATGCGGATACGGTATGGCCCGCGCTCATGAGCTACGTCCTGTTAGCGAAGGAGTTTCAGTGCCAGCAGATTCACATCGCAGACACCAATCTGCGAGATGGACTGCTAAGCGATTTGGCTGTGCGCGATGCTTGGACCGCAGAATTTCGAAACCAAATCATCCGGTCCGCCATCAACTTGGGGCGCAAGTTAGCCTTTGATGAGACCCACGCTCGGCACGTTGCGACGTTGTCGAGAAAGCTGTTTTCGGACTTAGTCGAAGAACACCAACTCGACCAGCGCATGGAACTCATTTTGTATTTGGCCGCCTTGCTGCATGAAATTGGGACGTTTGTCAATGCGCGGAGCCATCACAAACACGCGATGTACATCATCCGAAACAGCGAGTTGTTTGGTCTTTCCGTTCGAGATGTGCTGCTGGTGGCATTGATAGTTAGGTACCATCGCCGCTCGTCGCCTCAGCCAGACCACGAGGGTTATGCAACCCTGGACCGCAACGATCGGGTGGCGGTTGCCAAGTTGGCCGCGATTCTGCGACTTGCCATTGCTTTGGACGAATCGCGTTCGCAACGGATCAGCAATATACGTTGTCGGCGCGATGGAGATCGCCTGACAATCGCCACGCACGGCATCGAAGACGTGTCTCTGGAGCAATTGACGGTACGTCAATCTGGCGATTTGTTCGAAGAGGTTTTCGGAATGAGCGTATTCCTCCGCAGCGAAGCTGGTTGACCGGTTGTGCTTCAGTAGATGTACGACCGACAGGGTTGGTTTTTTGTGGCTGAGCGAGGCCCTCGCTCGTCCACAAGTGTCGCCTTTTGCTCTGCAAAAGTGCGTTCACGAGGCGCACTTTCGCAGAGCGAAAGGCGACAATAAGCGAAAGGCGACAATAATAAAATCACGGCGGGGACCGCCGTGCCACACTACCTTTTCTTTTTCTTGTTGCCGCGTTCGGGTGGTGCGACGGGAGTGCGTTTGGGTTTGTCGTTGTTCGGCGGGACACTCTCTGCTTTCTTGCCAAACCACTTTGGGAAAATGTCTGCAAGTGTCTCGGGTGGCTTGGTGGCTTTCATCTTAGGCCTATCGCTGTTGGACGGCGAGGTCGCAACGCGTTGCTGAGGTGTAGCTGACTTTGCCAGGGTTGCGATGATTTCGTTGACGGCATTTTCTGGCAAATTGACCATGCTCGACTTCGGCGTAAATCGCTTGATCAGAAAACGTTCTACCAACGACCAAGTCGACGATGTAATGAAGTAAATGCAAAGACCGGCTGGAACCTTGAAGAACAACACCCCCATCATGATGGTCATCACCATCATCATTTGTTGCGCAACGCGAGTCTGCTCGTCCGTCGCTTTTGGCATCAAGACTTTTTGCTGAATGATAAACAGCGTGATCGTGACGATCGGCAAGATATTGAGGTAAGGACCAAACCAGCCGGATCCTCGACCCGCAATCAGTTCCGGCATCCACGAATGCCAATCCATGAACATATCTGGGCCCGCCAAATTCGAACACCAATCCCACCCTGGAATAAGCGATTGCTGACGGAGTCCAACGTCTACCGACACGCAGCGATATAGCCCGATCACGATTGGAAGTTGAATCAATGCCGGCAAGCAGCCTGCAAATTGATTGATGCCAGCCTTTTTCATCAGCATCTGCTGGCCGGCCATCATCTTGCGAGGGTCGTCCTTGAGTGCTTCCTTCAACTTTGCCAATTGAGGTTGAACCGATTGCATCTTCTGTGCGTTGAGAGCCATCATGCGGCTAACTGGAAACATGCAAGACCGGACGAGCACCGTCAGCATGATGATGGCGATACCAAAATTGCTGGTCAGCCAAAAGAAAAAGTGCAGGATATAGCGTAGTAGCCTGGCAAAGAATCGGAAGATGTCCCAACCGTATTCAATCGCTTCATCCAGCTTGTAGGCTGCTAACAGTTCTGGATCCTTCGGACCGGCAAAGATTTGATAGCTTTGTTTCCATTCCCCCTTGGGTGCGATCTTGGCAGCATTGGATTCAAACCAAAAACCGATGTTGGTGGCTTGTTGTTTTGAGGATGGGAGCAGGTTTGCGTCTGCAAAGTCCGAATTGTAGACAGTAGCCCCGCCGCGATTCAAGTTCTGCATGGAGGACAGCTCGCTCGGGCTTGGCAACATGGCGGCTGTAAAGGTTTGGGTGTCCAAGCCTATGTAATTGATGTTGCGTTTGGCTGCGCTATGTGCAGGGCCAAACAACAACGTATCGGGGGCCGAAGGAAAACTGGTGGCGTTCGCAACAATGCTTCGCGTGGTAAAAAGCGAATGGATTTCAACGCTATCGCTGACGATGACGTCACGGGCACCAGCCGCACTGAAGAAGAACGGGGATATTTTGGTCGGGTACCACCACCCCTCCAACGAAATTCCGTTTAGCCCTTCTTGTCGAATGGCCACTGTGTGCACTTCATCGTCCAGATTGCGAACGATGGTGGTCAATTCAACGTGCTGCTGCCGTGTGCTCGGGTCGTCTTGACCCTTGGCTGGTTTTGCGGGAAACAGCCTGTATTGCTTGACCAATTCCAAGTTGGCTTTGATTCCCGCCAGCTTAAGATAAGACCTCAGCGGCATGGTGAACTCGACGCCCATCCCTTCGGCCATTTCGAGTGTCTTGGCATTCCATCGTCCTTTGAAGGTAGGTTCTAGACCCAGGATTGCTCGTTCCCCATCTTCGATCGAGGATTGATCGACCGACGCCAAGGTCGTGGCGCAGGAGACGTGCGGGTAGTTGCCTTTGACTTGTTCGACTTTGAAATCATCCTCCGCTCGCAAAACATCGAGCGGCTTTTCGGACAACACGCATTCAAAGGTCAGCTCGGTCCCTACCGGTGCCCCCATGGCAGGCGTATCGTTTTGTTTCGAGTCTTTTTCAACCCCATTGACTTCACTGTCGGAATCGACTTCGGCTTTGATCGGTGCGACAATTCCCGATGTGTCGCGCAAGATCTTGAGTTCAATAGGTCGTCCAGCCGGTTGGTTGCTGAGGCGTTTATCCCATTTATAAATAGAGGGAAAGCCGGTTAGACCATCCCAGCCAATAATCTTGTCGCCTGGCAACAAACCGACGAGTTTTGCATTCTCTTTGCATTGAGCGTGGGCAGCTGGCGACCCTCTTGGAACTGTGTTGATATCGAGCGACGCGGTGGATTCGACCAATGCCAAATAGCCGAGGTAGCCTTCGCGTTCCTTCTCATCCAGCGATCGGTATTCAAATTTGCCTGGCGACTTTTGGGGCATCAACTCAATGCGCTCGATTGCCGCCCCCTCGTTATCCAATGTCACGAGAAGTTGATAGCCATCCTTGGGGTCCATGCTGCCCAGCGTAAAACGTTCACGGGGGGGCTGCGGAGGCACTGAGAAATCAGGATCTTCGTTGGCCAAGCGTTCGGCGGCTTCCTTTGCTTGAGCCTTCTTTTTCTCTTTGCTGACTTCGGCAACTGTCGCCTGTTTTTCTTTTTCGATGCGAGCAATGTCGCGTTGTCGCTGCATGCTATTGAATAGCAAGAACATCGAAATGCAGATCAGCAGCCATGCAAAAAGTTTTCTGTCCACTAACAAGTCGCTCGTTTAAAAATTATTTTGGTGCACGAATCAGAAACCGAGAGCAAGTTCAAGGTAGTGATTTCGAACATTCGGAAAAATGCTTTTAAGGCGAGCTGCGAAATTGTCCCTCGCTTACGCTTCGGGTTGGGATATACCACTCTGCCGCTCGCCTAAGTCCCTAATTGTCAGCGTCTTAGAGCTTTTTGGCTAGAGCAATTGACACAAGCGGTCGTCAGGAGTTTTTGGATCAAAGTCGGACTCGGCCAAGGCTGAAATTAAATCTCGCTGGCCATCCGGAGTTTTCAGCGGCGGCAAATCGCTGCGAACTCAGCCCAACATCGAATCGACTGCAAGAGTTACTTCAGGAAACGCGAGCGCACATAGCATTTCCCCGCGGGAAAAATCGGTTCGCGACGCATAGTTTCCTGGAGGCAACGGTTGACGATAGACTTCGACCTTTGACTCCGCCAGATTTACGATCCAAAACTCTTGAATCCCAGCTTGGGCGTACAAAGGCAGTTTGATGTCTCTTTCATATGCCAACGAAGAGTCTGCGACTTCGATCACCAACCGCACATCGCTCGACTTCGGCTTCGACGGAGCATAAAAATCGTCACGTGGAGTCAACAATGCTAGGTCTGGTTCGGGTTCGCTATCGCTGAGGACAATCGGATTTTGAACACTTACGATTGCCAAAGCGAGCAGTCGCGTAGTCAGCAAGCGATTTATTCGATTTACAGTTGCACTATGCAGAGGGCCAACAACCATTTTTTCAACGACCTCCCCATGGATCAATTCAATGCGTTCGTTCTCGGTGAGAATTCCCTTGTCAATCATCTGTTCGTATTCGTCAACGGTAAAGCGATGATGAGTGACGGTTTCCATGTTGGATTGACTCACGAATTGAAGCTTCTCGCAGAGTTTGTTAGTTAGTTCACGCCTTTCGACGCCTGGGAAATCGTTTAGTTTAGGCTAACACTCGCAGGCAGAAGTTGCAATCCAATTCCATAGGCCAGTAGCGAATCTGCTTGGAAAACCATTTAGGTTTCCTGAATCGTGGGCAGACTATCACACCAGCTGGCTTGGACATGTGGCGATAATTTTGTTGAGTAGATTTGTTATGACGGAGCGATGGTAAGCCACCGATAACTTCGGCGAAGATAGGCACCAAAGCGGATAGAAGTAGGAAGCGAAGCATACAAAAAATCTGGTGAGCTATGCGTGTTGCGACAGTTAAAGGCGGTGATCTGGTCAACTTCAGAAACCGTAAGCTGGATTCTTGGTGTCAAAGTCCATTTCGTTAAGACCTACGTTGATCCTCACATCCAGATACGTATATTCCTCGAGCAGCTCCGGCGCCGCATCTGGGGACTTTGGCCAGGAAAAACTGGCGAATTTCAGCGGAATCATCCGCTCTTCATCGATGTAGATTTGAGCCAAAAAAAACTCAAACTCGGCCGTTTTTCCGTCGATCAAGGCGGTCGGAGACTCGTGAATGACCTCCATCAGTCGGCATGTTTTGCCTCCGATCGATGCGTTTTCCGTTGTTCGAACGGTTGCCGGTCCAAGTTGGCGATCCCTCTCCCCCCTCTCGATTAGCTTTCCGAGCAGCTTTTCGATGCCAATCTCGGTGATGGGATACCGGTTTCCCATCATCGCCAAGCGGCTTTCGGGCAACAAATCCACGGAAATAATGCCGAGCAGCCCACTCTCGTGGGCTGTTAGCTTGTTGTTGTTGCTTCCTTGAACCCAGAGGACTTCGCGACCCGCTTGGGATTTGGGTTCGATGGTCCGCAAATAGACGGAAACAGGGCGTTGGGCCGAGACTGGGTCGGTCGGAACGCCATACCTTAGCTTTAACGCCATCTTGGATTCTGGCAACAGTTTGCCATCCACTCTCTCTCGTTTGATCAAAACCGCGGTGTAATCCTGGTGTTTTTCAATGTGATTGCGCAGAGCTGCTTTCGCAAAATCCAGCAATGGATCGAGTGGGTGCGAGGCCTCTGGCTTCTCACTTTCGGATGATGTTTTTGAGTTGGATCCGACGGGCTCCACGGCCACGATTGTCGATTCGTTGGCAAATCGCTGCCAAATCAAATATGCGGAGACGCTGGCTATGGCGGCGACGAGTGTACCGCAGCCAACTAGTCGTGCAGCCCAAACTCGGTGCCCTTGTCGAGCCACGGCTGTACCTCTTGTTTGGAAATGGTTCTGGCTACTTCAAAGCCTCGGCTGGTCAAGGAAAAGTCGCGATGGATGTGGTGCATGACCAGACCTTTTTGACAAAGCACACGAAAGCCTTCTAAAAAACGAACCGTCACCTCGGGTTCATTCCGATCGCGGAAGGCGATTGTTTGAGTTTCGTCCAATTCGACATAAACTGCCAGCATTCGCGAAGGAGCTTCGAATGCCGCGTTGACCGCTTTGACCTCGATCACACCCCGGTTGCGCGAGGCCACTAAAATTGCCTTAGCTTCTGGCGAGAGCTGTTCTACTTCGATGGGACTTGTGGCGTTTAGATCGACCATAGCGTTGCTGCAAAGCTGCGAAAGAGCCACTAAGACGGGTGCACCGGCCCCAAGTGCATCCCAGCTTCCACTCAAATAATTGTCCAGGGGTTGCAGCTTGGCGACGCTCCGAATCGGTTTGGTAAAGTCTTGCTCCATGGCATTTTCGCTTGATAGGACGGATGATTACGGATTGTCGGTGGTGGCAAACAGCCCCATAATCCTACGCGTTCCTGTTTCAGAAAACAGTGCATCTCAACTTATATTGCCTCATACCCGATTTCATTTCAATCCGGAGAGTTTTCAAATGGCCCTGGTTCCGCTTCGCAAAGTCCTCGATCACGCTGCCGCAAACGGGTATGGAGTGGCTGCCTTTAACGTCAACAATATGGAGCAGATTCAATCCATCATGGAAGCGGCTCAGGAAACCAATTCTCCAGTCATCATTCAAGCTTCCCGCGGCGCACGAACCTATTCTCAAGATGCGTACCTACGCCATTTGATGTTGGCCGCAGTAGAACTCTATCCCAACATTCCGATCGTGATGCATCAGGACCACGGCAATTCCCCAGCAACATGCCTGTCCGCCATCGAAAACGGATTCACTTCCGTCATGATGGATGGCTCGCTCAAAGAAGACGGAAAGACACCCGCACCTTACGAATACAATGTGGCGGTCACGAAAGAAGTTGTCAAATTGGCGCACGCTCGCAGTGTGTCCGTCGAAGGCGAACTGGGTTGCTTGGGTTCGCTCGAATCCGGTGCAGGCGAAGCCGAAGACGGACATGGCGCCGAAGGGGTCTTGAGCCACGATCAATTGCTAACCGACCCGGACGAAGCCCAACGATTCGTGGAGGAAACCAAAGTCGATGCACTGGCAGTTGCTATTGGGACAAGCCACGGAGCTTACAAATTTACACGCAAGCCCGATGGTGAAGTTTTGGCCATGTCCCGGATCGAAGCCATCCACAAGCTGCTTCCGAACACCCATTTGGTCATGCACGGCAGCAGCAGCGTCCCGCAAGAACTGCAAGATATCATCAACAAGTTTGGTGGCAAAATGAAGCAAACCTGGGGTGTACCGGTCGAAGAAATTCAACGAGGCATCAAAAGCGGTGTACGCAAAATCAACGTCGATACCGACTGCCGTATGGCTATCACCGGCGCGATTCGAAAAGTATTGGCCGAAAGTCCGGACAAATTCGACCCTCGCGACTACCTCAAGCCAGCTCGAACTGCCATGAAGCAAGTCTGCATGGACCGCATGATTTCGTTCGGTCAAGCTGGCAATGCAAGCAAGATCAAGTAAGCCTTTGTAGGACACTTGGTAGATGGGTTCCAGTTAAAACGCCGCGGGGCTAGCCGCGTTCCTGAATCGATTCGATTTCCAACGCGGCTAGCGCCCGCGGCTCAAGTTATTGGAGCTTCAAACTATGCGAACCGTTGTAATTTTCCGTTGGGCTATTCTCTCTCTACTCGTCCTCTGCACGACGCTGATCGGTACGAGTTCATCACAGGATTTTCCTGGAGCCGGCAAAGTCGCCAAAGTCCACGGCGGTTTCAAATTCACCGAGGGACCTGCATACGACGGAAAGCATTTGTACTTCACCGACATTCCAAACGATCGGATCCTGCGAACCGATCTCAAAGGCAACCTCGAGACCTTTATGGAAGCCTGTGGTCATTGCAACGGTTTGATGTTTGACGGAAATGCCAAGTTGATCGGATGCCGAATGGATGGCGAACTCATCGCCATTGATACCACCACCAAACAAGTAAAGTCTTTGTCCTCCAAATACCAGAATACTCGATTCAACGCATGCAACGACTTGGTCATCGACAAGTCGGGCGGCATCTACTTTACCGATCCAAGGTACATGGCTCCGGATCCGTGGCCGCAAGGCAAAGAAGCCTTCTACTATCGGTCGAACAAAGGGGAGGTAACGCGACTTGGAGACGACCTCGTTGCACCCAATGGCATTATTCTTTCGCCGGACGAATCAACACTTTACGTTGTAGCAAGTATGCAAAAACAGGTGCATGCATACGCAGTTAAGTCGCCAGGCGTGATCGCAAACAAGCGAGTCCTTTATGAAATCAAACAGCCCGCTGAAAAAGAGAATTCAGGCGGTGATGGGTTGTCGATCGATGTCCAGGGCAATCTGTACGTGACGACAGACCTAGGTGTTCAAGTGGTATCATCACAAGGGAAATTACTCGGAATGGTTGCTTTTCCTGAGCAGCCCGCCAACTGTTCCTTCGGAGGCCAGGAGATGAAGACTTTGGTTGCGACTTGCAGGACGGGATTGTATTCCGTGGAAATGCCCATTGCAGGTCACCGGTTTTTTGGAGTAGTGGAGTAGTGGAGTAGCGAGGGCCTCGCTCAGCTACTTTCGGTTTGGAGATCACAAAAATGTCCTTGTTGCGTTCGTTGATCATCGCAGTTGTGCTCGCAACTCTGATGGTTCCATTGGGTGTTTCTTTTTTCACAAGCCCCACGGCCGCCACTGCAACCGAAACGCTTTTGGTTGGCTCGGTGGCGCCAATGCTCAATGTGGAGCATTGGGTGCAACACCCAGAAGGGAAACTCCCTAAGATCACCAACTTCGAACCAGGTAAGGTCTACGTGGTGGAATTTTGGGCTACGACCTGCGGGCCATGTGTTCAAAGCATGCCACACTTGGCTGAACTGCAGACCAAGTACGCAGATAGGGGTCTTCGAATCGTTAGCATCAGTAGCGAACCACTGGATGTCGTAACTAGTTTTCTTGATAACGAGCTGGCAGACGCGTCGGGACAAAAGAAGAAAATCGGCGACATAACCAAAGCCTATAGTTTAACCACCGATCCAGATGGTTCCAGCGAAAAGGACTACATGCTAGCTTCGAATCAGGATGGCATTCCGTGCGCATTCCTTGTGGGGAAAGACGCGAAAATCGAGTGGATTGGGCACCCGATGGACATGGATAACATTCTCGAATCCGTACTTCAGGACAAATGGGATCGAAAAAAATACATCGACGAGCAGAAACTGATCGAAGAGATACAGAAGACGGTGGGCGGGCTTGCAAAGAGAAAGAAATACGCGGAAGCCGTCGCTGCGATCGACGGCTACATAGCCAAAGTATCCGATCGAAGAATTCAATTCGGGCTCTACAAATCCAAAATCGATTTGCAAATCCGATCGAGTGCAAGTGCAAGCGCCATCACCAAATCCTATGAGGAACTTTTTGCAAGCTGCGTTGACGAGCCACTCTTCGTTCAAGATGTCGCCTGGTCCGCTTACGAGAACTTCGTAGAGGGTCGGATCGAAAACAAGAAACTCATTCGTATGGCAATTGAAGCGGTTGAAAAAGCACTTCCCCAAGTCGAGGGCCCAACCAAAGCCAATCTCTTTGATACGACAGGACGACTTTACTCTGCAATCGGAGAAGTTGAGCCAGCGATCAAGGCTCAATCGCAAGCCGTTCAATGGTCCGACGGTAGCGATCAAGGAAGCTTCAAAGAGTTCTTGTTAGAGCTACAAGCTGAAGCCAAGAAGACGAACAAGTGATGGCTTCCATACAGGGACTGTTACCTACCGCCGTTTTGATTTCCGGAAGTGGTACGACACTCAAGAATCTTATCGAGCAACGCGATCGCGGAACGCTGCCGGTGGAATTTCGATTGGTCGTCAGCTCCAAGAAAGAGGCTGGCGGGCTTAACTATGCAAAGGGAGCATGTATCCCAACGGTTGTTGTCCCCAAGCTGAGACTTCAGTCCGCGAACGAACACTCGGAAAGTGTCTTTGGACCTATTCGTGAGGCTGGAGCTGAGCTTGTGGTAATGGGGGGGTATCTCCAACACGTTTTGATTCCAGCGGACTTTGAGAACAAGGTGATCAATATTCATCCTTCGTTGATCCCATCCTTTTCAGGCAAGGGCATGTATGGACTGAAGGTGCATCAAGCGGCGATCGATTTTGGAGTGAAAGTCTCAGGCTGCACGGTGCACTTTGTTGATAATGAATACGATCATGGTCCCATCATCCTGCAAAGCACTTGCAAGGTCCTGGAAACCGATACAGCCGAATCGCTTCAACGTCGGGTTTTCGAACTGGAATGCGAAGCATTGCCTGCAGCCATTCGCAAGATCGTGGCACGTCGGTCCCCGTCGTGAGTTGCCAAGGGTTTCAATGGGAGAGCGAGGCTCCTGCCGAGCTTGGTTTGGTTCGGCAGGAGCCTCTCCCTCGCAGCATAAACAATGCCGCCATGCCTTAGGGGACGAAAACAACCCTCCGCTCCGATCGATGGACGGCGAGATTCCTTTGATTTATTGAGTCAAACATCTGTGGACAGCCAGTTGCGGCGGACTGGCTGGAGAAGCTATACTTGAACTTACAGCGATCGTAGATTTTTCTGCGGCTATTGCTTGACTCTTCCTTAACTCCCTCCTCAACTTCGTTTTGTCGTTGCCAAGCCGCTTTCAATTGGTGTGATTCACTAATTTTGATAGGTACTTTAGCAACGATTGAAATAATGCTTTTCGACGCCCTACCAATATGACCGGCCAAGATGATGATGCAGCGCCCGCGACAGGTGAGTCGCGCGTAAGACCGCAGTCTAGACGAGAGGAAACACTTTCCATCTCGGAAGAGCTGTTTAAAGAAAAACGAAATTTAGGTGCAACTCCGCTTCCGTCTGAGAAGCGAGAGCCACTTGATTTTGCGACGTTACAGCAAATGACCACCGATGAGCTATTGGCCATCGCCAATATTGAGCAGATTGCAAATGCGGAACAATTGGATCGCCAGGAGCTGGTCTTCCAAGTGCTCAAGGCGAGAATGTTGTCCTCCGGAATTCTTTACGGCGAGGGGACGTTGGAGATTCTGGCGGACGGATTTGGATTCCTTCGATCCTCGAGCCACCACTACATATCGTGCCCGGATGATATCTATATTTCACCGTCGCAAATCCGCAGATTTGGTTTGACGACGGGAATGACCATTTCCGGGCAAGTGCGTCCTCCAAAAGAAAACGAACGCTACTTCGCATTGCTTCGAGTCGAAGCGATCAATCACCGCAACCCCAACATTGTGCGATCGCGAAAGCCATTTGATTCGTTAACTCCGCTTCATCCCGAAGTCCGGATTGTACTCGAAACCACTGCCGATGTCATCGAGACACGCGTCGTCGATCTAATCGCACCGCTGGGCTTTGGCCAGCGTGGGTTGATCGTTTCGCCGCCTCGATCTGGCAAGACGATCTTGCTGCAACGCATGGCCAAAGCGGTCCTTCGGAACTACCCAGCCTCGTACGTGATCATGTTGCTGGTCGATGAACGCCCCGAGGAAGTCACGGACATGATGAGGGAAGTGAAAGGCCCTAAGTGTGAAGTCATCAGCAGCACCTTTGATGAACCGGCCTCGCGACATATCCAAGTTAGCCAAATGGTCCTCGAGAAGGCCAAGCGGTTAGTGGAAGATGGCGTCGATGTCGTTATCTTCTTGGACTCCATAACGCGGCTGGCGCGAGCTTGGAATGGCGAGTGCGCTCAGTCCGGCAAATTGTTAACGGGTGGGCTGGATGCCAATGCGATGCAGAAGCCCAAGTCTTTCTTTGGTGCTGCAAGGAAAATGGAGGAGGGTGGCTCGTTAACGATCATTGCAACTGCCTTGGTTGGTACGGGCAGCAAAATGGATGACGTTATTTTTGAAGAGTTCAAAGGTACGGGCAATTTAGAGATTGTGCTAGACAGAGCCATGGTGGATCGCCGCATTTGGCCTGCCATCAATATCAATCAATCTGGGACGCGCCGCGAAGAAGCACTACTGGATCCCAACGAGTATTTGCGGATTTCGAGTTTGAGAAAATCGCTAGCCGATATCAATCCAACGGACGCCATGGAGACACTGGTCCAAAAACTCTCCAAAACAAAATCGAACGCCGAATTCCTGATGGGGATACGCCCCTCGTAAGGCGACCGTAGCTACGCTCGCCAGAGCGTGGTTGGCATCAAAACGCAACCGCAACCCCGCAAAAAAAAACCTCAAGCAACCCCGCAAGCAACCCCTCAAGCAAACCATGCCGCGAGAAATCTCACCAAGCCCCTCGGCCGAGCCAAATACCAACGCTCCAAGCGTCATCGCGGTGGTCGTTTCGGAATACAACGAAAACATCACGGGTAAACTGTGCAAAGCTGCCGTGGAAACGTTGATTGCAAACGGCATCAAGGATGGAGATATTCACGTTATTCGAGTTCCGGGGGCTTGGGAATTGACGTACGCGACTCAGCTTGCCATCCAACTGCGATCTTGTCGTGGCGTAATTGCGTTAGGGGCGGTCATCAAAGGCGAAACCACGCATGACCAGCATCTCAATCGGGCCGTCAGTATGGGGCTAATGCAACTCTCATTAGACCATAACAAACCCGTCGCGCTAGGCCTGTTGACAGTCAACTCGCTGGAGCAAGCGATCCAACGAAGTGGTGGAAACGCGGGAAACAAAGGGGAAGAGGCTGCAAATGCCTTACTCGCCTGCCTGAGGTTGGCGAAAGCCATGGCTTAGACCGGCTTCACTCGGTTTCGCCGATTGCAAGCTGCGTTGCGTTGCCCGCCAGTGGGATCTACTTCGGCTACCACAAATCGGTGAAGCATGCTAAGTTCTGTGGGATTTTGGTCTGCATTTGCATCGCTTTTGAAGCAAGGTGGCCACGGATTTCCTCAACCCGCGAACTGTTAGGTCTCTGCCGTGCCTAGACGCACCGACATTAAGAAAATTCTGTTGATTGGTTCAGGCCCGATTATCATCGGCCAAGCTTGCGAATTCGACTATTCGGGCACCCAAGCTTGCAAGGCCCTGCGAGAAGAAGGCTATGAAGTCGTCTTGGTCAACAGCAACCCTGCGACCATCATGACCGACCCCGCCACGGCCGAGAGGACCTACATCGAACCATTGACCTGGGAAATGGTTGCTAAAGTTATCGAACGCGAACGCCCCGATGCGCTACTGCCTACGCTCGGTGGCCAAACGGCCCTAAATATTGCTATGGAGTTAGCAAAGAACGGCGTCTTGGAGCAGTTTCAATGCGAGATGATCGGTGCCAATCCTGAAGTAATCCACAAAGCCGAAGCCCGCGACGCATTCAAACTTGCCATGGAAAAGATCGGGATGAACGTCTGCAAAGGGGCTGTCGTACACACGATCGAAGAAGCCCGCAAGACGCTTGCAGAAGTAGGTTTGCCGTGCGTTGTTCGTCCCAGCTTTACCATGGGTGGGAGCGGATCCGCCATCGCATACAATCGCGATGACTTCGACGATTTCGTGTTGAACGGTTTGACCCTTTCGCCGATTACCGAAGTCCTAGTCGAGGAATCGATTATCGGTTGGAAGGAGTATGAGATGGAGGTCATGCGCGATGTTGACGATAACGTCGTCATCATCTGCGCCATCGAGAACTTCGATCCGATGGGAGTGCATACAGGAGACTCCATCACGGTTGCACCGGCCCAAACCTTGACCGACAAAGAATACCAGCGTATGCGGGACGCAAGTCTAGCGATCATTCGCGAGATCGGGGTGGAAACAGGTGGATCGAATATCCAATTCGCGATCCATCCGGAAAACGGAAAAATGATCGTGATCGAAATGAATCCGCGAGTGAGCCGCTCCAGCGCGCTGGCCAGCAAAGCCACAGGATTTCCTATCGCAAAAATTGCTGCCAAACTCGCTGTCGGCTTTCGCTTGTGGGAACTTCAAAACGACATCACTAAGAAGACCCAAGCTTGCTTCGAACCGACCATCGACTATGTGGTGACCAAGATCCCTCGTTTCGCATTCGAAAAATTCCCGGAAGCGGACTCGACTCTGACGACGCAAATGAAGAGCGTCGGAGAGACGATGGCGATCGGCCGTACTTTCAAAGAGTCCTTTCAAAAAGCCTTGCGAGGCTTGGAGGTAGGAGCCTTTGGTTTCGGAGCGGACAGCAAAGACCTTTGGTTCACCGATCGACGGCCTGACGATGAAGAAATCCGCAGCAAACTGTCTCGCCCCAATGCGGAACGTGTGTGGTACATCCGTTATGCGATGCTTGGCGGGATGAGCATCGATGAGATCTATTCCATAACGAACATCGACAAGTGGTTCTTGGACCAACTGATGGAATTGGTAGAAATCGAAAATCGATTGAGAGGAATTGGTTCACTCTCCGGTATGGACGCAACCACAATGCGTCAAGTCAAACAGTTTGGATTCTCGGATCGCCAATTGGCTACGCTGCTCAATAGCGACGATGGTGAAGTTCGCGAATGGCGCAAGTCGCGTGGAATCGTTGCAACCTACAAATCCGTTGACACTTGTGCGGCGGAGTTTGAGGCTTACACGCCCTACTACTACAGCACTTACGAAACGGAAAACGAGACGCCACCCAAGGGGGATAAGAAGCGGGTCATCATTCTCGGAGGCGGCCCAAATCGCATTGGCCAAGGGATCGAGTTTGATTATTGCTGTTGTCATGCCAGTTACGCCCTGCGTGAGCTTGGCATCGAATCGATCATGGTCAACAGCAACCCGGAGACTGTAAGCACCGACTACGACACGAGCGACATGCTGTTTTTCGAACCGCTGACGACGGAGGATGTGCTGAACATAGTCGATACGGTTCAGCCAGATGGGGTCATTGTTCAGTTTGGTGGCCAAACGCCGCTCAACTTAGCGAGAGCCTTGGCAAACGAAGGTGTTCCAATCATCGGCACCAGCGTCGATACCATCGAGGATGCCGAAGACCGAGAAAAGTTTCAAGTGTTGCTCAATGAGCTCAAGATCAAGCAGCCCGCAAACGGCATCGCTCGGACAATGGCTCAAGCTCGGTCGGAAGTCCAAAAGGTAGGCTTCCCATGTTTGGTCCGTCCCAGTTTTGTGTTGGGTGGTCGCGCCATGGAAATCTGTTACGACCATTCTCAGTTCGAACGCTTCGTGGCCGAAGCCTTCGTTGTCGCCCAAGGTCAACCGGTCCTGATCGACCGTTTCCTAGAGGATGCCACCGAAGTGGATGTCGACGCAGTTTCCGACGGCGATGACGTCGTTATTATGGGGATCATGGAACACATTGAGGAAGCGGGAGTGCATTCCGGCGACTCCGCTTGCGTGATTCCTTCGTTCTCGTTGAGCCAAGAAGTATTGGCAGAGATTCGGCAAGCCACCGACGCTATGGCCAGGCGATTGAAGGTGGTTGGGTTGATGAACGTTCAGTTTGCCATCAAGGAAGAAGAAGGCAAGTCGGTCGTCTACGTTTTGGAAGTGAATCCTCGAGCGAGCCGCACCGTTCCTTTTGTGGCCAAAGCGACAGGCGTTGCCGTCGCCAACATTGCAACCAAAGTCATGGTTGGATTGAAGCTGAAGGACTTAGGCATCACGAGCGAGCCTATCCCTCGAAGTGTCTCCGTGAAAGAATCGGTGTTCCCCTTCCGGAAGTTTGCGGGGGTCGACATTGTATTGGGACCAGAGATGCGGAGTACGGGAGAGGTGATGGGGATCAGTGACGAATTCCCGATCGCATTCAATAAGAGTCAGATCGCAGCCGGAGTTGTTTTGCCGAGTTCTGGCAATGTGTTCTTAAGCATTGCCGCCCGACATCGCGAAGGCATCGCCGATATGGCGAGGCAGTTGCATGAGATGGGTTACAAATTATTGGCCACCTCGGGCACAGCTCAAGTCTTGGAAAAGGCGAACATACCGGTTTCGAAGGTAAAGAAACTTGCTGAGGGGAACCCAAATTTGATCGACTATCTCAAGAATGATGAGGTTTCGTTGATCATCAACACGCCTAGTGGCAAGGGAGCGAGAACCGACGAAGGTCGAATTCGCGCGGCGGCGGTCCAGTCCGGTGTACCTTGCATAACAACCATCGCTGCGGCTCGGATGGCTGTCGAAGCCATGTCGGTCATGCGGACAAAACCGATGACCGTCATGTCGCTACAAGAACGATTCGCGAATTAGCCATTTTGGTGTGCGGATTGCAGCAAGTAGCTGAGTGGTCGCCGCGAAGCGGTGCCCCCCCGGGGTTCTATCCCGGGTTCTATCCCGATAGGGATTACAGAGAGTAGCCGGGGGTCGCCGCGGAGCGGCGCACCCCCGGATAACGAAAGGACGAGCAAACTGCCCTGAAAGGGCCCGTCTTCGGATCTTTTTAAAAACGCGCAGACACAAAAAGGAACTGCCACTTGAACTCCCCATGCGCCTTAGGAAACTTGATCGCGAGCGCATTCGGTAACCAAACCGACGCAACTCCATTGGCTTCGCCCCCGTTGATGAAGTACTTCACGTTGCTTAGGCAAGGGAGCAAATCGGCTCTCATTTCCTTTGGAAATGTGAATCTCGATCAACATTTGGTCGAAGTCAATGTCCTAGACAAGCAAGCGCAAGCATTCGCTGATCCGCATCCCGCAACCGTAGATTATTTGAGCAATGATCAAGTAGACGCCAGTGAAAAAGCTGTCGAGACGCCTTCAAAATCCTTCACTGCGTTGCCTGAAGGGGCCATACGGACAATGCATCGTTGACAATCCATCTTTATTCAGTTCGGGGAAGGTTATAATGAACGCAGAATTTTATTCCTACCGAGCCTTCTCTATGCATGATGTCACCCAAATCCTAAGCCAGATTGAATCCGGCGATCCATCGGCAGCCGAGCAGTTATTGCCACTCGTTTATGACGAGTTGCGACGGTTAGCAGCTGCGAGACTTGCACAAGAGAAACCCGGACAAACGCTGCAAGCTACGGCGTTGGTGCACGACGCCTATATCCGGCTGGTGGATGTCGACAAGGCTCAGCACTGGGACTCTCGCAGGCATTTCTTTGCGGCTGCAGCCGAGGCGATGCGACGAATTCTAGTAGAACAAGCCCGCAGGAAGTTGCGTATCAAGCATGGTGGCGAACAACACCGAGTCGACCTGGACCACCCCGACCTCGTCGCGAATCTGCCGCCCGATGAGCTGTTATTGATGAACGATGCTATCGACAGTTTGGCAGCTCACGATCCGATCGCAGCAGAACTCGTTAAATTGCGGTACTTCGCAGGACTGACGATCGAGGAAGCGGCTGAATCGATAGGCGAGTCACGCACCACCGCTTATCGCCACTGGACCTATGCTCGGGCTTGGTTGATCGCGCAGGTCCAGTAGGCCGTATCGAAAGTGCGAAGTCACTCTCGGCAAGAGTGATCTACGGTAGGTGCGACCTGGGCTGTGCGACAAATAGCAGATTGCAAGAATCATGTTTAAGCGCCTTTTGTTCCGCGTAGTCCTTAATGCATCTGGAACGATGAGTAAATTGAATTGTGAGCGACGTAGCGTTTTTGCGTTTTTAGCCCAACGGGCTTACACATAGCAGCCCAGGTGGCGTTCGCCAAGCAATTTTAATTTCCCCGTTTTTTTGGGATTTCAGTGGGCCAATCGTCGCATTGTACTGTGGACGAATCTTTTACCTCGAGTTCTGCAATGATTCTTGATTTTGCAAAAGCGAAAAATATTTTCCTGGATGCTCTCGAAAGGAGCGACGCCGAGAGGATTGCGTTTCTCGACGAGGCCTGTGACTCGAATTCAAATTTACGCCGCCATGTGGACGTATTGCTGGATGCGCACAAGCAGTCCTGTGCGTTTTTCGACAACGAGGTACTCGCGGTCAACCCCACCATGGATATTGCAAGGTTAGAAACCGTTGGCACCCATGTCGGCCCCTACAAGCTACTCGAGCAGATCGGCGAAGGGGGCATGGGAGTCGTATATGTCGCCGAGCAATCCGAGCCCATTCGACGGCGGGTCGCGCTAAAGATCATCAAACCCGGCATGGACTCGCGGCAAGTCATCGCGCGGTTCGAAGCCGAGCGGCAAACGTTGGCGATCATGGACCATCCCAACATTGCCAAGGTACTCGATGCAGGTACGACCGAAGCGGGCCTGCCGTACTTCGTGATGGAGCTGGTCAAAGGTTCTCCCATTACCGAATTCTGCGATGCCCAGAAGCTTGCCACTCGCGAGCGCTTGAAACTGTTTGCCGTTCTCTGCCAAGCAGTCCAGCACGCGCATCAAAAGGGGATCATTCATCGCGACATCAAGCCCAGCAATGTTCTGGTCGAAGTGCATGACGTGGTTCCTGTCCCCAAGGTTATCGACTTTGGTGTCGCCAAAGCCATGGGCCAGCAATTGAGCGACAAGACGCTCTACACCGGCTTTGCCCAGATGGTCGGCACGCCGCTGTACATGAGCCCCGAACAGGCTGGTCAGAGCAGTATCGACATCGACACCCGCAGCGATGTGTATTCGCTCGGCGTGCTCCTCTATGAAATGCTCACGGGCCGTCCGCCCTTCGACCCGAAGGAACTCATGAAAGCGGGCGTCGAAGAAATGCGCCGCGTCATTCGCGAGGTGGAACCGCCGGAGCCCTCCACCTGCCTGAGCACCATGCAGGACGCACAACTAAGCAGCCTCGCGCAGAGCCGCCACACGGAGGCGCCGAAGCTCGTCTCCACGAGACTCACTTGGA
>JAYTVM010000580.1:0-37229 GCA_043743995.1 Pirellula sp.
TATCTGTGCGAGCGTTTCCTTGCAGCGATTGTATGTCAGCACAATCGAATCGTTAATCGCATTTGATCTAACCAACGACGCGATATTATGGGAAAAGAAATACGATGGCGGCTGTGATCGCATGGCAATCTCGCCAGATGGCAAGACGATCTATATGCCAAGTTTTGAAAAGGATCATTGGTTTGTTCTCAACGCATTGACGGGGGACGTCATTACTCGCATTGAGCCCCATCCGGGTGCGCACAACACCAATTACGGAGCCGACGGAAAAGAAGCCTACCTTGCCGGTTTACGAACGAGGACCCTGGCTGTCGCGGATACCAGCACGCACAAAATCGTTCGGCAAATAGGACCTTTCAGTGCGCCGATCCGTCCATTCACCGTCAACGGTAGTCAGACACTTGGCTTTATGTGCGTGAATGATCTGCTGGGTTACGAGATCGGCGACCTCAAGACGGGTGCGGTTCTGTCTCGCGTGGAAGTCGACGGTTTCAGCAAGGGGAAGGTGGCGAGGCATGGTTGCCCGAGCCACGGCATTGGCTTAACTCCCGACGAGAAGCAGGTCTGGCTTTGCGACGCCTTCAATCGTCGTTTGCATGTGTTTGACACAACGGTGAATCCTCACAAACAAATCGCCAGTATGGAAGTGCGTGAGGAGCCGGGTTGGATCACGTTTAGCATCGACGGTCGCTACGCTTATCCGTCGACTGGCGATGTGATCGATGTGGCGACTCGCAAGATTCTCATGGGTCTTACCGACGAACTCGGGGCAGCGGTACATAGCGAGAAGCTGCTCGAGATCGACTTCGTGGCCAAAAAGCCAGTCCGCGCGGGGTGCCAATTCGGCTTGGGGGCGGTGGGTGCGCCGTAGTTGAATTCGGATACATCCATTTGGAGTGCGGAATTTCATTTCCGCTTTTAGATTTTTGCGTCAAACTCGAGTAGTCTTTAGGCTCCGATGAATCGGAGCACTCCAAACGTCATATAGGTCACTCGATAACTTGGCGCCATCGGCGTGGTACGCCCTGCCAGGCTTCGCAGTAGGTGGATTCTAGTGGTACATTGATGTAACGATCGGGGGTCAAGAAAATCGGCATGTCGATAAGTTTGTCGCCGACGGTGAATGGTTCGAAATAGGCGACCGGACGCAGTGAAGAACAATAGGCGGACATGCCTAACGGTGACTTTGGGTCGACCCCCGGAGTAGACTCGTCCCCAAAATGCTGTTGCCAAAAGCAGGCATGGATACCGCGGGGGTCACGGGGTGTGGGCGGATGGAGATCAATGACCAAAAGATGGCAGCCAGATCGCAAACCCTTGGCAAGCTTGTCCACAAACGATTTCAGTGCAACGGCACTGTGCTTGTTGCCAGGTGAAACGATTTCGATATAGCCTACCACTCGATCGCCACTGACATGGCGAACGACGACGTGGGTTGCCCGCCCGGCATACAACTCCAAGTCCGCTTCATGGCTGTAGCGTGTTTTCGGTGGCGTTTCGAGGACGGCAACCCCCTCATCCTGTGAGTTTTTGCCTCGGTCTGTGGTCGCGGACATTAGCTCAGCATCGAGCGGAGGCAGCATTCGCTCAAGCGTCACAACATCAGGAATGGGACCCTCGGCTACTTGTTCGGCCATCGCATAATAATCAACCGGGAGAATACCACCATTGAGAATGTTACTGATGGAAATGATCCACCTTTGATGGAAGTCGTGGAAAATATCCGAGTCAACTCGTGTCCAATCATGTACTGGCATCATCGACCTTTTTTGCTTCCTACAAGCCACTTAATTGCATCATGGTGGGGAAATCGAAAACGACATCGCTCCAAAGTAATGATACCATCAGCGGTTCCTCCAGTCATCTTCGTTCGAATTAAACGGGTAGCGTCACTAGGCAAATGGTTCCGCCGTCAGGGGAGGATTCAAAGATTATCTCACCACCCAATCCGCGAATCACGTTGCGCGTCAGAAACACTCCCAGTCCCATCCCTTGACCTACTTCTTTTGTGGTAAAAAATGGCTCGCCGATACGACGCTTGACTTCTTCCGTCATCCCAGAGCCATGATCGGTGATGGTCAATTCCCATAGTTCTTTCGACTTCTTCGAGCCAAATCGTTTGTTCACTGAAACCATCAGATCGACCGTCTGTTGTGGCGTGGATGCATCCAAGCCGTTTTGCAACAAGTTTCTCAATGCTTGCGACAACGCTTGTTTGGGAAGGATGCCCAGAGAATCGCTGATTGCATTCGACATCTGAATATTGACTCGATGTGGCTCTCGCATGGCTTGAACCGTTTCTCGCAAAATTTCGCCGAGCGACACCGGTCGCAAATTTTCTGCCGCCGCTTCCCCTGCGCCACTCTTCATGCGACGCAGGATATCTTTGCAGCGATTGAGTTCCTCGCGAATCAACTCAACATCTCGACGAATGGAGGGGCTGGACTGTGTCTTTTCCAGGTTCCGCGATAGTTCCTTGGCGACAACCGCGATCGTCGACAGAGGAGAAGCCAATTCATGTCCAGCACCTGCTGCAAGCGTCGCCAACGCCTCTAGCCGCTGCGATCTCTCTCGTTCTTTTTCGACGACCGCCAATTGCACTTCACGTTGCCTAAGCTCCATCGCCAACATCGACACGAAGTAGGTGATCACGAGGCAGCAAGTTGAGAAGGCAATCAAGAAGGCGGATTTCGTGACGCCAAATTCCGCGTCATAAGCTAAGGGTGAACGATTGAAGACCTCCAATGGATAGGCCTGGTTCAACAAAAATAGCCCACCCAGGATCGAAGCCAGTGAAATGCTCCAAGCCCATGTTCGGGGCAAAATCATGCCAGCGATCGCAATGTTGGCAAAGTAAAAGAAGATGAAAGGGTTGGCTGCCCCACCTGAAAAATAGAGCAACGCCGTCAATGTCAAAACATCAATCCCAATCAACGAACCAATCGCGCGACCACCGATGGCTTCGTCTGTGTAGCCTGTAAACTCCAGAACCTCACTGGATCCGACTGCCGCGGTGGCCCGCGATGTCCTTCGTAGTTTCCGAGCCCAAAGCCAAAGAATCGTGTTGCTGATTGCCGTTCCTGTTACCAGTACGAGCAATTCGATAATTGGCAGGGGAACGTAAAGAGCAAACCAAACATATCCAATGACCAGCAACTGGCCAGCAACTGCGATCCAACGCAATTGAGTCAACCAGATCGCAGTCGACACATGCGGTTCAGCAAAGACATGCATCCTGGGTTGAGCCATCGTCGAGTTCTAACTAGCAGGTTGTGTGATGAACGCTCTTGAAGTTGCAATCATTCGGAAGATGGCCTTGCGGCTCCAGCCTGAACGGACTAATTCCCTTGCCAAATAATCAAGCAACTCGGGATGATTCGGCAACTCGCCCTGAACACCAAAATCTTCGGTAGTCACGACCAATCCACGTCCAAACATCTGTTGCCAAATTCGGTTCACTGCAACCCTTGCCGTCAATGGGTGGTGGTCACTCGTTAGCCATCGAGCCAGCTCCAATCGGTCCATCGGTATCGTTTCTCCATCGCTCAATAAAGCTTGAAGAACCCCTTGCTCCACAAACTCGCCAGGGGCGTCATTAACACCAAGCTGGAGCAACCGCGTCGGACGATTCTTTGCCAACTCATTCATTACCAGCAACTCGCCTGCAGGTTGAACGATCTCCGCCAACGATGTGAAATAGTGTCGAAAGCTCTCTTTGAGGTACTTGCATTGCGGATCCAATCGCTGGGCATAGTGTTCGCGCCAAAACGTCTGCCTTTCGCTCGAGAGTTCGGACCACACTAGCCAAGGCACGTCTGTGGTTAGGCCAGTAATCTCAGCAGCGGTTAAGGCTGAGTCGTACACTTGCAAATTATCGACGAGTCCTCCGGGGAGACCTTGGTTCCCTGTGCGTGCGCCAATACTCAATGAAACTTCCAGCCCTTCGTCGAGTACGTCTTTGTGCAGTGAGTTGTGAACGATTTCCACTGGAGCGCGCTTTCCGTTGACATAGATGTGCGTGTCCTCTGCCCGGTTGGTTCCTCCATAGACCAACGCGAGGTGCATCCATTGGTTCAACGGAACGCGCTCCGTACATCGAATTCGGACCGAATTCGAGGGCCAATAATGCACGAACTCAAAGTTAAAATGCCCATCTTCAATCAAAAGTTGATACCCGCGACAGCCTGCATCCGTCCAAGATTTGGTGCGATGAAGTACGACCGCCCGATCGAAGTACTTGGGGACTTTTAGATCGAGGCAAAGCGTAAACTCTTGGGTTCGCGAAAAAACTCCTGACTTTGGAAAGACGAGTGCATGGTCTCCATCCAATAGTACAGCCGAACGCTTACTATCCTTTTGCCATTGGATCGTTCCGTCGCAGCTACCAGGCTGGTCGGCATGAATAAGGTTAGCAATCTGCGTTGCGGACGCAGCCAACGGCTTGTCGAAAGTAAACTCGGCGGAGAGCCACTGATCCTCCGGTGGTGGCCAAGCGACCATCGAACCATACCATTTCTCTACCCTGTCCGATTTTTCAAGTTTCTGGAGTTCATCCGCGTAAGCCTTCCGAACCGATGCCATGCTTTTTTCATACGATTCCATTTGCTGTTTTTGGGCCTTGTCGAGCAGCAACAGCGTCGGCCCGTTTTCATCGACATTGTCAAACATATCACACAACCGAATAGACTCGTTTTGCGAGAGAGGATCGTACTTGTGATCGGGGTCGCGGGAGCGATTAAAGGTCAGCCCCATCACAGCCTTCCCGAGCTTATGGACGCGGTCGGTTATGTACTTCTCGCGAATGACTTCGTCGGTGCTTCCTAGTTCCTCGTTTCGGCGAGGAAGTCGATTGAAGGCAGTGGCGAGTCTCTGCTGGTCGGACGGGTCAGGCAACATATCTCCTGCCAATTGCCAAGTAATGAATTGGTCGTACGGCATATCTTGATTGATGGCAGAAACGACCCAATCGCGGTAGAGCCACCAATCGAAATAATGGTCCGATTGGTTACCAGATGGTTCGGAATAGCCAGCCATGTTGAGCCAACTAAGTGCAACCCGTTCTCCGAATTGTGGTGCAGCCAGCAAGCTGTCTACGTACGTTTCATAAGCGTTCGGGTCTTTGGACTGGTTCAAAAGTTGCACATCGGCGGAATCGGGCAAACGACCGGTAAGCGCCAAACTCGCTCTCCTCGCAAGAATTGCTAGATCGGCGGCTGGCTGCTTTGTCAAATTGCCCGATGGCAGTTTACTTTCGATGAATGCGTCGATTGGATTTTGCCTAGGCTGATCGCGCGTGTCGACCGATACCGATGGAACCTCCATTTTGTCGGGCAACGCTTCGAACGCCCAATGCTTGGCTTTGTACTTTGCCCCGCGTTCGATCCATACTCTCACTAAAGCCTTCTGTTGCTCGTTCAGATCGCTTTTGCTCGCTGGGGGCGGCATGACTAGTTCCGGATCGCTCGAGTTGATTCGATTCCAGATTTCGCTTTCTTCCAAGTTGCCTGGCACTGCAAACCTTTTGCCAGAATCGGTTTGAAAGGAGACGACTTCATCTCGATCGATCCGCATTTTGGTCGATCGGGCTTTGTCGTCAGGCCCATGGCATGCGCAGCATCGATCGGAAAACAAACGCCGGATCGAGTTGGTAATCTCCGCGTCGGTGAGTTCGGACGCGCGAACGCTTACCGATGTACCCGCCATACCCGCCGAAAAGAAAGAAAGCAGCAACCAAGCTAGAGTTCTGCCTTTGCCCCAATGAAAATGGTCGGTAGTCGATCTTTCGGATTGGTTTTTTGACGCCATAGTTCATCTATTGTAACTACGTTTAACCCCGAGCCATTCAATTATTTGTTTATCAGTCAGCCGAAGGCGTACTCGATACCACTAACGTACGCCTACGGCTAACGGTTAAACGAGATTTTTGCGAAATTGGGGATCGTTACACGGTTCTTACCAAGCAATACCATTCTGTTTGGCCATGGCCAAAATTAGGGATTGCGTTCCGGAACTTCCGTGCCCTAGGCTTTGCAAGTATTCGTATACCTTCTTTGCATTGTTCAATCCAGGCAAATTCAGTCCGAGTTTTTCTGCTTCTTCAATAGCTATCGATAGATCCTTGACCAAATGATCAACGAAAAAGCCTGGGGCATAATCTCCTTTTAAGATCCGTGGCGTCAAATTGCTTAGCGTCCAACTCCCGGCCGCCCCAGTGGAAACCGACTTGAGCACAAGCTCGGGATTTAACCCCGCCTGCTTGGCGTATAACAGGGCTTCGCATAGTCCCACCATACTCGATGCAATCAAGATCTGGTTCACCATTTTGACATGTTGCCCGCAACCGGCTAGCCCGTGAAAAACATAGGTAGTTCCCATGATTTTCCATAATGGCTCTAGAGCCTCGAAGGCTTCAAACACCCCTCCGACCATAATCGATAGCCTCGCCTCGCGGGCACCAATATCCCCACCCGAGACGGGAGCATCCAATGCCAGGACCTCCCTTGCCTTGGCTTCGTTTGCGATTCGGACGGCTAAACCTGGGCGGCTCGTGGTCATGTCAACCAGGACTCCGCCGGGAGCAAGTCCAGAAAGAGCACCTGCCGGTCCCAGGATCACTTCCTCAACATCGGAAGGATACCCTACCATGGAAAAGACAACGTCGCTTTGGAGTGCGACCTCTCTCGGACTGGAACATCCTACTGCACCTAAGCTTAGCAGATCATTCTGTTTCGCCGAAGTTCGGTTGTAAACGGAAGTCTTGTAACCAGCCTTGAGTAGATGCGAACACATACTGCGTCCCATCACCCCCGTGCCGATCCAACCGATGCGAGTGGACTCTGGATGTACTGTTTTCATATTGCGATGCTTCTTTTTATTTTGATAAGCGGGCTATTGTGGCACGGCACTCCGTGCCGTGATTCTCGCCACGGAGTGTCGAGCTACACTATTGGCAGTGGGGCTGCCCCGCTACACAGTGAGGCGGTCGCGTTCGTGCTCAAGTACGCCGGTCACGAGGGTGGTCAATCGCGGCTCGGCATCATTCGCAATCGCGATGATTTTTTGAACGTCGGCGGGCTCCAACGCGTCGGGCAAGCACATATCGGTGATGACTGAAAAGCCAACGCATCGCATCCCAGAATGGACGGCCACGATGACCTCAGGAACCGTCGACATGCCGACGACGTCCGCACCAATAGCCCGTAGGAAGCGGTACTCCGCTCTGGTTTCCAGGTTCGGGCCAGAGACCGCAACAAAGACCCCCTTGTGTGCCACGATGTCGTGTTTGCGAGCCGTTTTCAAGGCCGCGTCGATGAGCGACTGGTCGTAGGGATGGCACATGTCGGGGAAGCGAGGCCCGAGCCGGTCGTCGTTGATGCCGATGAGCGGATTGCCCCCCAGCAAATTGATGTGGTCGTCGATCAACATGATGTCCCCCGATTTGTAAAAGGGGTTCATGCCGCCGCAGGCGTTGGAAACAATCAATAATCCTGCTCCAAGTGCGTTCATGACTCGGACAGGTAGCGTAATGTGCTTGAGTTCGTAGCCTTCGTACATGTGGAATCGACCTTCCATGGCCATGACCGGGAGTCCGCAGAGCATCCCGCATACCAATCGCCCTCGATGGGACGTGGCCGTCGAACGCGGGAAGTGTGGGATGTCGGAGTATTCTAGAGTGGCTTCGACTTCGATGCGCTGGACGAGTGGTCCAAGCCCGGTTCCAAGAATAATTCCGGCATGCGGGGTGCGCCCCCAGACTTTTCGAATGGCGGCACAGGCCTCTTGGATTTTGTCGTACAGGTCTAGCATTTTGGCATTTGGCTCTAATTGGAATGGAAAGTCGATACGCACACCCCACCCATTTTACGCAATCGAAGCAAACCCACTACTCATCTTGCTTTCGTTTTGTAAGGATTCGGAAAATGCTAGGCAAATCATACGAATCCGGCACAATTGGGTGTCCAAACCGCGATTCCAACCCAACGGGCCAAGCTTTATGTCGATTGTCGTCTTTGAAGATCCTCAATGTGAACTCATGGCACCCATCACCGTCGCCAGGCTGGCCGCTGCAATCACTTGCGGTAGTTTTCGGTTGGTCGATCTGTTGGAACCGATGGGGAGCGAGGTGTTTGGGATTTCGCGTCCTCACCTGCAAACATTGCAACGCATCGATTTCCCATCGTTGCGAATTCTGGATGAGAGTTCCGTCGACGGGAGACCCGAACGACGAATAACGTTGTTGCTCAATGCTCGAGTCGCACCGACCAAGCAGAACTTCGAGCAAATTCAGTTCCTCCACCGTCTGGCCTGCCAAGCCACGTCGGACTCCGTGCCGATGGTAATTATGGATCGTGAGCATGTGGCTGCTGTCATCAATCCGCCATGGACTGTGGAACAGTTATTTCACCATGGCTACCTAGGTGTGGAAGAGTGGTTGGAAAAGGCCAAAGCGTTTGAAACCTATGAGTGTGAACTGGGGACGATTGCAGTCCCGCACGAACTGATCGCCTGCAACATGGCTTGCATCCGCGATAGCCTTGAGTGGCGGATTGAGCTCGGAGCAAATCCTTTGGAAGGCCGATCAGGAATTCCACAGGTATCCGAGTTGCGACAAATGGCGGACGGCCTGTTTTTAGCAGATGGGGCTTCGGTTGGTGAATATGTTTTAACCGATACGCGGAAAGGGCCCATCGTCATCGATAGTGGGGCTCAGATTGGTCCGTATACTTTGCTACGAGGACCGATCTATATCGGCAAGAAAGCTCGTATTCTCGAACACTCCGCCATCAAAGACGCTGTCTCACTATCCCACACGACCAAGATCGGCGGAGAAGTCGAAGCGTCTATTGTCGAACCCTACAGCAACAAGCAGCACCACGGCTTCCTGGGTCACAGCTATCTGGGCAGTTGGATCAATTTGGGAGCCGGTACTTGCAACAGCGACTTAAAGAATACGTATGGAACGGTCAACATGGAATACGGCTTCGGCAAAGCGTCAACCAACATGCAGTTCTTAGGATGCATCATGGGGGATTACTCCAAGACCGCTATCAATACCGGCATTTTTACCGGCAAGGTCATTGGGGTTTGCAGCATGATGTACGGCTTTGTAACCAGCAACGTCCCGAGCTTCGTCAACTATGCTAGGCTCTTTGGCCAAATGGCGAGTTTACCACCCGAGGTTATGGTCAGCACGCAACAACGCATGTTTGCACGCCGAGATGTCCAGCAACGCGGCTGCGACGTGCAATTGATCTATGACATGCACCGCATCACGCAAATGGAACGCGATCGATTCGGAGATGCGTTAGCGCTCTAGTTGATAAGACATAGCTTTAGACGAGCAGCAGGACAGGCAAGGCCAAAGAAGCCTGGGCTGTTAAAAATTCGGGGTGGACACGATGTTGTTCGTACCCATTTCACTCGATAATGCTTCCTCTTCTATCCCGATAGGGATTACAGCAAGTAGCCCGGGGGTCGCCGCGAAGAGGCGCACCCCCGGGGAAAAGAAACAACATGCGAATGACCCTGGAAGGGTCCTGAATGCACTCAAAGATTCTGCGATCCCTTATGCTCCACAACCCCAGTTTTTTAGTACGCCAAAACGCATCCGTCGGGGCCAAGCCCCGAACCGATGGGCTAATAGCGACATTGGCGAAGCCGGGGAACGAGAATATTATGCTTTCTAATCTGCTGGCGTTCGGCGAGAAATCACTACAATTTAGGTTCATATGAATAAAGCAGTAACAAGAAAGGGCCAAGAAATGACTAAATCTGCCATCGTAAACATTCAGCAGATTGGTAAGACTCTCACCATTTGCTTTTTGGAGAGCCGGATGAACGCAGTTCACCCTAACAATGAGCCTTGGGAGACCATCGACCAATCGATTGAAACGGGTTTGCCGGACACACTCGTTTTGGATTTTGCAAAAGTCACGATTCTCTGCTCAGCAGTATTGGCAAAACTAGTTGGTCTTAAGAAGACATTTCAAGGCGAGGTGGTTTTGACAAATTTGTCGGAGTCGATGAACGAAGTAATCCATGTTACCGCGCTCGATCGACTGTTTGTCGTCAAAAACAACCTCGACTGAGGCAAGTGGCTTTCCATCATGGCGCAGGAACTTTTCGATGATTTGTATCGACTGCTTCGTGACTCGCAAGCTGCGAAGGCACCTGTCGAGACTGCGAATTCCATTTGGGAAAGTACCATCAGGCACTTCGATTGAGGAGTGTTTTGACCATCGTTTGTAGAGTTGTTTGTAGAGTTATGGTACGCATCCCCCGAGTAAACTCGGGGGCATTGGCATGACGTTATCGTGCGCTGGGCAAATTTAGCCGACGAGCCTCGTTCGTCATGCGAGCAGTGCGGCCGCCTGAACCCGCAGCCCAGATCGAGCCATCGGGAGCGGCGTTGATCACGTGATACCCAGTTTCCGACACCGCAAACCAATCCTCTCCATCCGGACTCCAATCGCATCCGCTGGGACCGCAGGTTAGCCGAATCTTTTTTTCAGTACTTGTGGTGCGGCCCGACGGAATCACAACAACGCTAGATCGAAATCCTCGCGGTCGATTGCCACGAGGCGCACGCCAGCTCTTGCCGCCGTCCTCGGTGAGAGCGATGTTCTGAGTATTGGCCGTCGTTTTGTTGTAGTCACCGCCCACCGCGACCCCTTTGCTTTCGCTTTCAAATGCGATGGAAAATATTCCTGAGGATGTCCCGCGTGCAATGGGCGGTACGATGTGCGAAGTCCATCGAAGGCCTTTGTCTTGCGATCGAAAGAGGCGGCTGGGCCCGTCACTTCCGCCACCGAGCCCAATCCATGCAAGGTCATCCCCAAACATATGGAGGCTAGAATTGCTGGCCGCGAATCCCGCCTCGCCATTATCCATGTTGGGGATAGCGGCCGACTCGATCTCTTTCCAGGAATCGCCACCATCGTCGGTTTTCACGATGAGCAGACTACCGTCGACTGGATCGCTGAAAGCCAGGCCAGAACGGTTGTTTCGAAATTTCATCCCGTCAAAAAATGCTTGTGGAGATTTGTTCTCGTATTTAGTCTCCCATGTGACTCCGCGATCTAGGGTCTTCAAGATCAAGGCTGGTTGCCCTGTGGTCGCAACAATGGCTTTGTCGCTATCCCAAGCATGGATCGATCGAATCTCAACGTCTTGCAGATTGGGAATGGCATGGTGCAGCCAACTTGTTCCGCCATCGATCGTCTGCACGATCGTGCCTTTGCTTCCGCATGCCCAAGCAACATCTTTACTAACTGCTGCAAGTCCTCGCAGGCTGGCCTCAGTTCGTGTTTGGAAGTTTTGCCAGACGTCGTCCGCAGGTGCGGCGGACGATAGAACGACTGACGTTGCGAGAATGGAAACCATTGTTATGGAACGAACGATGCTCATGCACATGAGGCGGTCATTGGGGGCTGAGAGAATGAGATCTGAAAGTGCCAATATTGCCAATATAGCGTAAAGTCAAAAGACCCCTCCGACAAGCCGATGGATTCTCCGGTTGCTGACTGCGAAGGTGCGTCACCCTTTGGCTGGACCGTTCTAGGTTGGTCGGGGGCTTGTCCCCCACCAACCTTGTTTTGGCGTACTAAGGGCCGGCACTCGCGAATCGACCCGTTCCCGTCTGCTTTGCCCGCCTCCGGCGGGCAAAGCAGACGGGAACGGGAGTTGGGACGCCCAATAGTAGTACGCCAAAACGGATCCGTCGGGGACAAGCCACCAACGGATCGGCGCGCGATGTTGTTTAACTCTAGATTCTGGCGATCATCGAGAGTCCCAAAAAATCTCATTTTGGAACTTTGGGCAGAACCGACGCTGAATGTTAGGTAAGATTGCGGCTAAAGTAGACTCTGCGATTCACTCCTTACCGATAGCCATTTTTTCACAAGATCCACCAACGCAATGAAAGAAAAATCGAGAGCTACTAAGGTGGCGTTCTTCAGCCCGGGAGGGATTGCGTTGGGTATGCTCGCCTTGGCTTGGTTTTGGCAGTCAGCAGCCATGAGTGGTCGAATCTATTTCCTTGTTCCCTACAACGTGCTTGGACTGGTAACTCCAGAGCTAGAGCCCTTTGCCGCTTCGACTTCGGCACTCCTAATCAGTGGACTGTTCCTAACGCTGTGGATGATTTTGTACAAAAAATGTGATCGCATGGCCGAGACGGATCAGGCCCAGAGAACTCCACGACGTGCTTTCCTAATGATGGCAGTAGGTTGCCTTCCATTTGTCGCCTGTATGTTTCGCGCACTGAGATTGCCCATGTTCGAGCCACATATGGGTGAAGCCATTTGGGCCTGCGCCTGGACGGGATGGAGTTTTGGCGAATTGGTGCGAGTTTACCAAGCGACTCGCAACGAAGCACATGCAACTGCCTCGGAACCAACGCAATTCAGTTCCCGGGCTGGATGGATAGTTGTTGGTTGCGCAAGCCTGCTGTGTGGCAGTTGGTGGTTTAGCCAGTCGATGTACTACCATCAAAATTTCATGTTGGGCTTCAATGATTTCGGCCACTTCCTGCAGAGAGTTGCGAATACTGCTGCAGGACGCGGATGGCTCGTCGAATCCCCTGTGCTTCCTGTTTTTTGGGATCACTTTAATCCGGGTCTGATTGCCTTAGTACCGCTTTGGAAGCTCTACCCTTATCCATCGCTTGTTTTTGGAATGCAAGCAGCATCGTTAGCAGGCAGTGCGCTGTTGGTTTTCGCAATGGCCAAGCGGCTCACGCATTCCAACCTATCTGCCACGCTGATGGGTTTGGCATGGTTGGTTCAACCGGTCGTCGGTCAAATGAACCTAGCCTATACCTATGGCTGGCACCCGATAACCTTTGCTATTCCGCTGTTACTGGCTGCGTTGGTGGCGATCATTGCAAGGCGTTACGCCTGGGCTGTCGTCGCCACACTAGCCGCCATGACCTTGGAAGAGGGAGTGTTTGTCATCGTCGCCCTATTCTCTGCGACCGCCATCTTATTGATCTTTCTTCAACGGTCGGAGCGGACATGGAAAAACAGCGATGCAAAAAAGTCCGACGCAACGATCCTTGGAAACGTGTCAACGCGAGTCTGGTGTGTGGTGCTATTGGTCTCTACGATCGCATTCTCGCTTGTCTATCGCTACAGTGGATTGGCAGAATTTCAAACGGCAAGATTCGCAGTCTTAGGAAGTACGCCGTTTGAAATACTGCTCTCGCCGGTTCTACGTCCGTCACTATTTTGGGGACAGTTGCTGCAACTGGATAACGTCATCTTTCTAACTGCGCTGTTATTGCCTTGTGGCATAGGGGGATTGGTACGAGGTTGGCGATGGATGTTACCGACACTCTTGCCGCTTGGCGTGCTGCTTGTTTGGAATCACCGGCCTGCGCATAGTCTTGCGTTTCAGTACTCGAGCATTCTGCTTCCGCTTTTCTGGCTAGCAAGCATCGTTGGTAGTTCAAAGCCAACAGAGTCTTTACCGAGAAGCGTTAGTGCGTTCACTTGCGGAATGATGTTGAGCATGTATCTCGGCCAGTTTCCTTTTAGTTCAGCCACGCTCTACGATGTTGCGGCAGTCACCTACGCGAGTGACTCGGCCTGGCAGCGGCAGTTCGGGTCGGAGGACGGTGCTTGGCTGCACGAACAATTGATCACCATACGCGCCAGCGGATCGGAATGTTTGGCGACGGGGCGCATCGCTTCGCATGTGATTGGCAATCGCGATGTGGAAACGGTGGGCCAGTATTTGGAGCGTCGCCCGCGATTGGCGGCGTTGCCGGATCGGTTAGGGGAACCGATAAAGCACTACGAGTGGATTGTACTCGACCGTCGCGAGCAGTTTCAACAACGGTCCGAACAAACGGCAGCGGTCGAGCGAGAAGCGCTCGCAGCGGGTTTCATGATATCCGCCGAGCAATACGATTTGGTGATATTGCAACGCAGGGCGAATTGAAAAATGTGCGACGCTCGTAGCGATCCTTGCACGGCGGGTGAATTATCGAAACCTACTGCCGCAACCCAAAAATGCGCCATCACCAAAGTGCGTTAAAATGCCCACGAGTTTTACTGGGGGGATATTTACTATACCCCTAGAAATGGCTGGTCATAACCCCTAGCGTGAAAAGGAATTACCACCGTTAGACCACTGCGGAGACTCTGAAAGCGATTATCGCGATGTAGTATAGCATCACGGATATGAACAGCTAAACTGGTGGGAAACACAAAACACTTTGTATTGGAAGTCGCCCATGAGTTCGATCTTCATTAGCTATCGCCGGGCGGACAGCCCGGATGCAGTCGCCCGTATCTTCGCCAAGCTCGTGGCTCGTCTCCGAAATCGCGATGTCTTTTACGATCACACCAGCATCGAACTCGGTGCAGAATTTCCGGAAATGCTCCGGCACAAGGTGACTGCCGCTGGCGTGGTGCTTGTGGTTATTGGGCCGAAGTGGGTCGAGGAACTGCAGAAGCGGCGCTCGGCCCCTGTCGATTTTGTCCGCGAGGAAATCTGCCTCGCACTTGCTTCGGGGGCAGATGTTATTCCGGTACTTGTTGGTCACGCGGTCATGCCCATCGAAGCGGATCTCGCCGACTTTCCAGAACTGCTGCCGCTTCTCCGCAAGAATGCCAAGCCCGTTCCGCCCGATCCACAGTTTGAAGTGGAGTGCGAAAAACTAATCGCCCACCTCGAACGGACCGGGCCGAGCGACATCGTCGGCAGTCTCCTCGCGGGCAAATACAAGGTCCAACGCCAGATCGGCGAAGGCGGCATGGGAGATATTTACGTCGCCGAACAGACCAATCCGGTCAAACGGCTCGTCGCCGTGAAGCTCATCAAGGCGGGCATGGACACCAAGGAAGTTCTTGCTCGTTTCGATGCCGAGCGGCAAGCTCTCGCCGTGATGGATCACCCGAACGTTTGCAAAGTCCTCGATGCCGGCACCGCCCCCAACGGTCGGCCGTTCTTCGTCATGGAATACGTGAAAGGCGTGCCGATCACCAAGTTTTGCGACGACCGCAAACTGACGCCGAAAGAACGGCTCGACTTGTTCATGACTGTCTGCAAAGGAGTCCAACACGCTCACCAAAAAGGGATCATCCATCGCGACATCAAACCCGCCAACGTGCTTGTTGAAACGATTGACGGCAAGCCCGTGCCCAAGGTCATCGACTTCGGTCTGGCCAAGGCGATGGGCTTGAAGCTCACGGACAAATCGTTCGCGGCCACCGAGTTCGGCAAATGGGTCGGCACGCTCGAATACTCCTCGCCGGAACAAGCCGAAGGACGCTTCGACATCGACACCTTGTCGGACGTCTACTCGCTCGGCGTCCTACTGTACGAGTTGCTGGCTGGCAGCCCGCCGTTTTCACGAGCTGAGTTGATGAAGGCCAGCGACGAGGAGATGAAGCGAGTCATCAAAGAGGACCTACCTGCCTTGCCGAGCAAACGGCTGAGTTCGTCACAAAATCTGCCGGCCATTGCCGCCAACCGGCAGCTCGATCCCAACATACTGACGAAGAAGATTCAGGGCGATCTCGACTGGATCATCATGAAGGCCCTCGATAAAGCACCGGAGCGCCGCTATGCAACCCCGACAGCTCTGGCGGACGACGTGCATCGGCATTTGAAGGAACAACCGATCACGGCGGGCAAGCCGAGCACAGTCTATCAACTGCGGAAGTTCGTGCGCCGGAATCGAGGAACGGTAATCGCAGCAGCGATGGTGTTCCTGTCCTTAATCGCTGGCGTCATCGGTACCGGGATAGGCTTCATGCGGACAGAAAAGGCGCGCTTGGCTGAGGTTAAGCAACGAGAACGGACGACCGTTGCCTTGGTGCAGTCGGAAGAAAACCGAAAATTGGCGGAAAAGCGGTTTGATGAGAAACGTGGTGCTTTGGATGAAATGCTTCGCGGTTTCAGTGATGATCGCCTTAAATTACTTCCCGGATCCCAACAGATTCGACAAGTGTTTTTCGAAAAAGGACTCGAGCAGTACGCCCAAATTCTGAGCGAACGTCAAGGTGATCCGCTAATCCAGGCGAGACTCGCGGACAGCTATCGAGAATTGGGAGTACTTCGTGGTGAGGTTGGCGACCCAGAGGAAGCATTGGCCGCACTTCAGAAAGCGGTGGACCTGCGTCGTCTAACGGTTGTCGCAGCGCGGATCGACGGAAATGCGACCTTGGAATTGGGAGAATCGCTTTTCCAACTGGGCCAGTTCCATTACGAGCAAAAGCGGATCAAAGACGCCGTTGCACCAGTGGAGGAGAGCGTGGACCTTTTCGGCCAACTTTACAAACTTCACCCGGACAACGCCCGGTACAAATTTGGGTTGGGACGAGGCCTGACCCGGTTGGCGTCGCTCAAATCGGACGACAAGGAACAGACCTTGAAACGGGCACGTATTTTATTGCAGGAGGCGTCTGATGAGTTGTCAAACGATGCAGAGGTGTTGACGGAACTCTCGCGGACTTTCAATAATCTTTATGCCGTGCTCCCGCCCGAACGCAAAAGTACAACTGAAGGACTGAATCTCCTGGAACAGGCCATAAAGTATTCTGAGGAGGCTCTGGCTCTCAACCCGAACCAATCACGTGCACATGTGATTCGTGCAGCGGCTATCCAGAACCGAGTCACGGGACTGGCGAATTTGGGAAGGGAAAACGACAGCCTTCAAGTCTTGATTGACGCAGTTAATGATAGTAAAACTTTCGTAAAGAAGAATCCTGCGGTAGTCCGAGCCAGTTTGAGCCAAGTGGAACTTCAGGAGGAACTTGCGCTCCGATATCAAAAAACAGCGAAACTCGACGAGGCCATTTCGATAGTCGAAGATCGCGTCCGTGTTTTTGAAGGACTCGCACAACGGTTCCCGGATGTCGAAAGTTATCAAGTTGATCGCATGGAGGCTCTTTTTCGCATTTGCGACATCGAAATGGGCCGGTCGCAACTGACGAACGCCGCCAGGGCTTTGGATCGAGTAGTGATTGGAGCTGACGAAACAATTCGAATTTACGATCGTTCACCTCGCGTCTTTGGCCGCATTATCCGCGCTTATTCTTTCCGTGGCGAACTCGAAGACAGACAGGAACGACCGAAAGAGGCTCTTCGTATTTGTCGGGACGGGCTCCGTTTCTTCGCTCGCCACCCCCAGCTTCAAGGGGGCGACTCGCCCCCATCGTATCAAGCCTTTGTTTGCGCAGTGCGGGCGGCCAATTATGCGAAAAAACTGGAAGACCACGCTTCCCTGATCGAGGTCGCGGAACGAGGTTGCTTGATCGCTGAGTCGTTTGTCGTCGCAGATGAGCAGCGCGAACGCCTCGATTTGTTAAGAACTCTGGCGGGGGGATATGAGGGGGAAGGGCAAACGGACATGTCAATCGGAGCTTGGAACCAGGTCCGGGAAGAGTCGGAACGCTTGGTCCGACAAAAAGAGTACGATTATGGAGCACGCATCAAACTCAAAGAGAGTTTGCAACACTTGGTGAATTTGTACCGACGGAACGGGGACCTAAATGCAGAAATACAAACAGCTCGTGAACTTTTGAAGGTTTGGAATTATCTCGATGGCAAAGACTATGACCAGGCAATAGCGGAATCTGCTGAAGCAACGCAAAAAAATGCGGATCGTTTACGCAGCCTGCTGGAATCGCCACCTCGAATCATTCCGATAACATTGAAATACGAAATCCATATTTCGGAGTCGCTTCAACCTTTCGAAGATCAGATTCGCTGGCTAGAGGAAGTGCAAAAAGTCATTTACCCGGTCGAAACGGCTAGAATGCTCCGAGCTTACCATCATAAATGCCTTGACAAAAAAATATCGTTTGTCGATCTCTGTACCTATGCATTCTCCGCGACAATGTACGACGATGAGCAAAAAATTCGAGTAAACCAATTGCTGAATGAGATCACTCGACTTAACAGGGAATTCTCATCCGAGCCCCAACCGTTCCTGCGCCATCGGTTGGCGGAAACCCATCTCGCTTTGGCCGAAGAGTATTCATCCAGCATTCACTCGAGCGTAGCCTCGATGCGCTCCCTCGAGGACGCGTTGGCATATCTCGAAATCACCACCGAAGGCGAACCGCGTCGTGCTGAAGATAAAAGTACATTGGCTCGGGTGCGCGCGATTCACGGAAAAATCGAGGATCAGATGGGCAATTCTGAGAAGGCGTACCAGGACTATTTGGACAGCCTTCGAATTTTTCCAGGAAATATTCTCAACAACGAGGACACTGACTCTCGTCGGCACATTGTTGCCAGCACTTGCCTCAAGCTGGGACGTCGCACGGAAGCCGCTTACTGGTTCTTGGTCGCCGCTGAACTCGGCGACCCGGCTGCTGTCCAATCACTGGGTGAACTTTATCTCGTGGAACCACGAATCGCAGCCGTGTTTCCGCAAACATTGGCGGATGGTTTGGGAGAGATTCGATTGAGCTCCACTGGCCCTCTTGATAATCTAAAAACGAACAAACAAATTAAAGAAGTTTGGAAAAGACATCGCACGGCGGAGTTAGTGTCGAACACGTTAATGCCAGTCACGGATAGAGTTCGTCTATTAATGAAAATCGAAGCGTTCGACGCGTCAGAAGCGATTCTGAACACAAATCTGAATCTTATGCCTAATGACATTCTATTGCAAAAACAATTGGCTCTTTGGTGTGAGAAAGTTGGATGGGAGTTGACGAGAAATGGCAAACACTCTGAGGCCGCCGACGCTTACAAGCGATGTCTCGAAGCAGGAGCAGTCGGAAGTTCGCCGGACTTGTTGGCGGATTATCTTCGTGCACTGATTCGAGCAGGGCGCGCGGATAAAGTAAAAGCTGAAGCTTTGCGATTCGCTGACTTTGGGTTGAGGGATCGAGAAAAATCAAAAGGCTATCAGGGATTCAAGTGCATTATATGTGGGCTACGTGGAATCGCCGCTGCCGTAATTGGCGAGAGTGCCGAATCTGATCTTCGCGAAGCAAAAGCCGCCGCGATAGGAAAAGCCTCCGAGCCAGGATATGGTCCTTACTGGGATTGGAATGAGCTCAAAGAGTGGAGCGATATTGCGATATTGGAACCCGATCGACGTAAAGCAGTGGACTTTCTCCTGGGCGAACTCAAAAAATTGATGCCCGCTGCTGTTGACCCACGCAAAACCAACTTGGTTTTAGAAGATATCATTGCTGATCAGTACACAATAAACTTGGTGCGGGGAAAAAACTCTTTTGGAGATCCAATTTATGCCTATGTAAAAATGACCTCTCGGGATTTGCTCCGGTTTGAAACTGCAATGAAAAGAAATGCGTCCTTTATATTAACAGAATTCGGCATCGTGGTAGCTGCTGGAAGAGGTGAACCTGACTTGGAGATTCAACGAGAGATCATAACAGCATTCCCCGCTTCGGAAATGAACACCATACAAGTTAATCCTTATCTTTCAGCACTCTCCCGTGGAATGAAATTCGTCAGCCAACTCCGTTATTACGAAGCGTTGGCTGAACTGAAGACGGCGTGCGATTCGCCGGTTTCCGTTGCCAATGACTTCACTTTGTTAGGACAGTGTTATGGTCGCCTCGGTCGCTGGGAGGAAGCTATCGCAGCCCACACGCGTGCTTTAGAGCTGGAGACCAAGGCCAAAACAGGATCTGATGCAGCTTTGAGCCTGTTTGAATCTTACATCGTCGCGGGACGTACCGCCGATTTAGAGCCTTTTATCACCGGCCTTTTAGAGAATAAATGGCAACCTCGCGAAGAGAAATCCGATCGGTTGAATCAAGCAAACGCCATGTTATATGGTTTTCGAGCGATCGCGCAACTTGCAATTGGAAAAGAGGCAACTGAATTTGAGACAAAGTCGAAAGAGTACAGCGATTCGACGAATATGCACAATATTGCGTGGGATTGGAAGGACATTGGCACGTGGATCGACTCAGCCAAACTCGATGCGAATTGCAAAGAGCGAATTGAGTTGATCCTCTCTAAATTGAAAGGTGTCAACCTACAGGATAGTGAATAACCAGTCTGATGGCTTTACGCCAAAGCAGTGTTGGGATTGCGAATTGCTCGCTCGTTGGGCGGCGTGGAACCGTACATGGCACACAGAGCACACCAACGATTCGTCGTGCGTCACCACGAAAAACTTCCGCTGCCCGGAGCTCGCTCTCAGTCGATGCGACATTGCCGCGTTGTGTAGACAAAACTCGGAAGTCTTAGAAACGAATCACGCTCCGTCTTTTGACGTACCGCCTTTGTTCGGCGACTCTGAGCACGCAGCAGCAACGGCCTCAGCATGCAGCAAGCCCCTACTCGTTAGCTGGATGTTGGAGAGGTCCACGGGCATCCGTGTGCACGCGGATAAAGGCGTCACGCGCTGCATCCAGTTGTTCTTCGGTTGGGTTATGCCCCTCCACAACTGAGACAATCTTCTTTTGATAATTGGTTAGGTCACCTGTACCAGCCTCAATTACATCGGCGAACTCGTCAAGAGTTAGAGCAACAAAAGCTGTGTAAGGATTGTCATTATTCGTATATTTTACAATTCGAAGCTTGGGTTGCGCTGGTTTTGGCTCCACCTTGACTACCGCATCTGTGAAATCGTTATCTGCCATGCACAGCCTACCCCATTTATGGGCATACCACATACCCAAAAAAAAGACTTGAAAACGCACTGAAGTATACTGTAATTATCTTCCTCAATTCCCGTATGCGTGCCCAGTCTGGATGGTCGTCGGCGGAGTGCCATTTGGCGGTGACTACTCCGTAAGTTGCCAACGCGAAATAGGTTTCGCCGCACCATCGGTTTTCTCGACCGCGTTCAAAACCGAGAAAGTTGGATACACTCAATTGTCTGTAGGACGCGTTTCACTTGTCTCCCCAAATTAGTTCTTGGGACGATTTCGCGGGTGGACAAGCTTGAGGTAGGATGTACCTCGTGAGCCGTTGACCAAGAAGATTTCCGGGCGCATCGCAGTATCGCGTGGTCCTTCGCTTTTCTTGAAACGATAGCAAAGTTCGAGGTAGCCCTCACCGGTCCTATAGATTCCGTTCCAGACAAGTCGAACGCCGTCTTCGTCGACTCCCCGAACCTTGAAGTTGTGTTCTTTGTCGTCCGTTTCAAAGGTTACCGATCCCTCTAGCGAGCCGATTTCGTTTTCCGTAGGTTTCCTCCGGTGAATCCAGTTGTGTTCGAGAATACTAATCGTGTATTGCCGATCGGCAACTTTCGACGCGGGGAACACGTGTCCCCCTGTGCTCTCCGCGACTGCAACCCATCTGCCCTGGAAATTCATGGTCTCATCCCTGAATTTGCCAGCCGAATCGGAAGTCGCGGTCTGATTCACAGAGGGTGTGGCACCTGTGGCACCCGCGGAAGCCGAATCGCTATTACTGCCCCACATCGCAAATACACCATATCCGAGTGCAGCAATTGCTAACACAACGCTTCCGGCGATCCATACCATTCGCGATTTGGGAACAACCTTTTTAATTGGTACCGCAGTCACGGCAGCGGTTGGTCGACTGGACTTTTTTACCCCCAACAGCAGTTCCACAGAATCCGCTAACTGCGAAAGTCGATCTGCTAATGGAGGAGAAAATGCATCGAGCCAATGCGTATTGCTCAACGCAAATTCCATTGAGCCTTGCGGGCGGATGTCTTCAATTCTCAATGGCAGGATCGGAATCGACTTTCCTATTGCACGTTCCACTTCGCGGCGAACCTGTGGAGACTCGTTTGCGTTGGTTGAAAAGATTAAGACCATCACTTTGGAGCGGTCGATCCCATCTACTATGGAAGCGCCCCATTCGGTGCCGGGTGTAATATCTCGCGGTGCAATCCAGCAACGCATTTTTCTTTCTTCCAAAACTCCACACGCCGCATCGGCCCAAGTGCGATCCTGCGACGAATGGCTAATAAATACATGGTACTTTGGAGATTTAACGGTGCTCATGGTTCAGTTTGGTTCGTATCGACAGTCCATAATGGGGTTTTGCAGGAATCTCACAAAACGAATGGTTGTTGACTTGTTGCGCTTGTATGCATACATTACTGTAGGCATTTGCAACTGCCGAGGCAAGAGATGCCCTGCCAAATTGCTAAGTTTGTAGAGGAAAGGCATGGTTAAGGGGTTCCGAAAATACGAATCTCTGGAATTCAAGATCGAGGCTCATCGTTCGTCACACTGGATCGAAGACAGACAGAATCGGCGGACAATTAGGACTGAAATGACATCCATCCAACATGTACCACTCGAATTGATGCAGACCTTCGTCAAGATCGTTGAGCACGAAGGGGATGCAACAGCTGCCGCACGCGCTCTTGAGATTTCGCAACCGAGTATTTCACGGCGATTGTCCGCTCTGCGTGAAATTGTTGGCGACGTAGAAGATCGGCCTTGGCTGATTCTCAGGGGCAAGCGTTGGCTACTGACACCAGGTGGCGAGCGGGTGCTATACGTGATCGCTGATCTAGTCCGAAAATACGAGCAGGTCGAACAGTTTATCGCCGAATCACAAACTGCCAAGCCTACCGTTTCTATTGCGTGTGGGCAGACGGCAGCCAGCGGATTTGTCAGACTGGCAATCGAACAATTGGCCGAAAAGAACTCCAACGTCCGAGTCTGCATCTCGGCACCTCGTGGCAAATCGCGTATCGAGGGAGTCGCCGGCGGCCAATTCGATTTGGCCATCGTCACCGACGATGAAGCTACGATCCGCGATGTGGCAGGGATCGAACTTCACATCGAGCCCCTTCAATCGGACCGTTTCGTTGTCGCTGCGAATCCAACTCCCAAAACGCCTTGGGCTAAAGCTTGGGATGCTCTACCAGTCCGCCGACCATTAACAGCCAAAGACCTTGGCAATCTACCTATGATATTGCCCCAACCGGATTCAAGTCGCCGCATGCAATTCGATAGCTGGTTCAAACGCTCGGCTGACAAGGTGCCAAACGTCGTGTTGGAGGTGGGCGGTTGGCAGAACCTGCTTCGATTCGTTCAATCAGGAATGGGGGTCGGCTTCGCAACCGAATCAGCGGTTCACAGTATGGAGTCGCCCAAGCCTGGACGGCAACCAACTAAACCTAACCTTTCGATGCGAATGCTCGATGAGCAAGATTTTCCACCCGACCAAATTCGTTTAATAGCTCGCAAGCAACAAGGGCACGCCACCCCGGACTTCAGCACTTCGGCGTATGATCTATACGAAATACTCAAAGATCAATGCACAAGGTAAATTACACGCGAACTTGGCATAGTCTCACTTCCTCGCGATACATCGCAATCGATTCTACTTATGAATACTGTCCAATCACACATGCAGCCAACGCCGGTTTCCAATCGCTCCAACTTTGACTTGGATGACGATGAAGCGGATCTTGCGCGATGGCCACAGCTTTGTAGTCTGCTGTCTGCCTCTAGAGAAACGTTGTTGCCTGTCTATCTTGCAACCGATGTAGCGGCAATGCGACAGCAGAAGCGGCATAGTTGGCTTGTGTTATTGGCGGCGATCTTCGGAACGCTTGCAGTGCTTTGTGCAATTTTCGAGCTGTCGGATATTATTCTGATCAGTCGCTCTGTACTTTCTATCGTAGAATTAATTGCGGCCACGATTGCGATTGTCGTTGTTGGACTCGGAATCTACTCAGCGTTGCATCCAGATTGGTTACTGCAGCGGTTCTTAGCTGAGCAATGTCGATTCGTCAAGTTTCACTTGATACTTAATCCCGCCGTTTGGCATGGCCGCTCAGGCGACGAGATACGAGCCTCGGTCGAGGCAATGTTTCACGCGTTACGGAATCCAGATGAACACTTGATCCACGGATGGGTAACGTGGCGATTGCAGATCGCGAAACGCTTTGATCCCATTCCAAAAGAGCTGCCCGAGGAAGTTGTCAAGGATCTTGTAGACTACTACAAAGTCAAACGACTGCGAGATCAGCAGCGATACTTCGATCGCCAAGCCCAGCGTCGGCACCGTTGGGAACGATGGACTCGGAACGTTTCTCCAGCTTGCTTTTTCCTGAGCATCGTGGCCGCATTTTCACACTTTCTATTCGAATGGCTCGCTGGCGAAAGCCATGAAGGTTGGCTGCATTTTCTTGCGGGTGTATTCGTGTTGTTCGCAGCTGCTTTACCCGTACTTGCCATGGGAGTCCGGACCTTTCGTGCCGCGCATGAGTTCGGACGCAACCGACTTCGATTCGACGGAATGTCCCATTTCTTGAGCGAGATTTTGATTCTTTCCGAATCGCAAGTGTCACCCACAGCCGTCATACCCTTGCTTCGCGAAGCAGAGATCGCACTCGATTCCGAACACCGAGCGTGGTTGAGACTGATGATCGAAGCCGAATGGTTCGGCTAGTTCTGCGATTTAAAATACAATCCTCGCTTGAACGATTTCAAAACCAGATCCATATGAACGATTCGCCTCTAATCAATCCTGACGGAAATCTCTTGCCAGCGCTAGCTGCTCGGCTATTCGAAACGAGAAAGACGAAATCGATTTGGGCCAAGCGCGTCGAAGTCAAGCAAGAAGTCGAAACGCTTGAAGGGCGCTTGGTGGCTGGCCTGGACGACTATCTTTGCCGTGGAATTGTTGGCGAGTTTTGGCCACAGAAGCATTCGAAGCTGCTAGAAAAATACGTCCCCACTGACGAAATCGATTCGGAGGGTTGGCAACGATTCCATCCAAAGCCCGACGCGGCACCGGTGGAAGCGGCCCAAGTTGCTACTGTATTCAGAGTAACTGCGCACTGGGGAGAGTTGACGGGCAAAGCCAATGACTATGTTGTGCGCTGCAAGGCGGATTCGACTGACATTTGGATCGTAGATAAAGCAATCTTCGAAGCTAGTTACGAATCAACCGAATCGGCTCAGGAACCTTTTGAGGAAAAATGACGATGAAAGGAACGCCCTTCGAAGCACTCCACCTAGTTCGACTTGTCTGGAGGCAAGTTCGCAAGCACTCAGCATTTGCCGCATTGTTTCTCGCCGTCACTTCATTCTGTAGTGCATTTTTTGGAGTCATGGAGCCGATTTTTGAGAGGTCATTTCTCGGTGTTTGGAATTGGTTGACCGATGCTGTTTATGAAGCCGCCCAAGTCCTCTTGCTTAACATGTCTCCGCATGAAGAACCAGAGAAATTCAATTTCTTTATCGGTCTGGCGCGCATTTCAGCCGTTCTCTTTGTTGCACTCGTTGGAACGCAAGCCATCGGAACATTGTTCAAGGATTCGTTCGACTATTTTCGACTTTGGTGTTTCAGCAGAAACGGTCTCCTCAACCGGCTCCGACTTTGGTTTGCCAGCAGGGGAAGACCCTTCAAGAGCTTGTCAGATTGGTTTCCCAACAGGGAGGTTGCTTTTATTGGGGGTCTTGGGCGCATTGGTCTGCAGTTGGCAACTGACTACGCAAGGGAGGGCAAGGTTGTGGTAGTCCAAGAGAAATGCGAACCAAATCATTGGACACAGACTGCAGAGGACAATCGTGCCATCGTTGTAAAAGGCGACGTAGAGGACAAAGAAAGTCTTCGAGATCATATCCTTCGTGGTCCAACAGTTGTTCATTTGGTCACCGGCAACGACCTCGCCAATATCAATGCGTTGGTAAACGTCAAGATGCTTCGCGCAGAGTACTTTGGTCAATACAAAAAAACTCTTGGTCAATGCGATTGTTATGTTCACATCGATCATCCTGGCTTACATCGAAGTATGCTGCGCTGCATCGTTGAATCTAGCTGTCACAATGACCTCGAACTTCGCATTCACCCCTTTAACATCTACCACGAAACCGCATGTCAACTGATTATTGATCAGCTTACGCCGATCCGTCCGAGACAAGGGCAGGTCGGCCTATACGTAATTTTCGGTTTTGAGCAGATGGGGACTGCCATGCTCAAAGAACTGGTTGAGTTCGCTCACTTCGAAAATCAGAAACGCCCAAGAATTTTAGTTTTAGTTCCGCCCAACTCGTTCTCAGGCGACCAGAATGCGGCAGAGAAAGCTTATCAAAAGTGCATCGCCCAATGGCGCCTGATGACTCCACGAAACGTTTGTCGTGATCTTGCCGACGTTTCGTTCAAGCCAGCATGGGATGAGTGGAAATGCCAGAAGCAACGCCCCGAGCAATTGTCCGAACAAGTTCCCAATCAGATTGCGGTTGAGTATGCAGCCAATGTTCAGTTTTGTCAATTGACGAGTAGTCATTCAATCTCAAGCGCCGAGGTAAAAGAATTGGCACGTTTAGTTGGTGCCCAGGACGAGAACTCAAACGTTAAACCTGCGATGCTGTTTTGCTTCGAAGACGATGAGCAAAATTTTCGGTTGGCCAACGAACTAAATGACTCTTGGCAAGATATACTTGGGATCAACATTCATCTCGGCGCGGACAGCAAGATACCAGTCGAAGATTGGTGCTTGTACGAGCGAAAGCGTGAGTTTCGAATCCCTGTTTTCGTGTTCCTGCCGCGAAGTGGCCCATTGCGACATATTCTGAATGATTCAGAAGATAGCTTTGCCATTCGGCCATTTGGTGCAGTGGTTGAAGGTATCGAACGGGCGCAGGACCATTTACTTGAAGAGGTCGCAATCGATATCGCATACGCATTCGATGCCGAAAAGGTCCGGGAGGATGCAAGGAGTTCATGGTGCGAGGCAAATGGTTGCAAACGAGGAGAAATCGAAGGAGCAGATATCCCAATCTCGTCTGACGAGGAGCTAGAGATCGTCCGAAGGGAAGACTACGAATCAACCTGGCATTCGAAGAAATTTTGGGAACAGATTTCCAACCGTAATGCGGCCGAACACGCGAGAATAAAGATGCAGTTACTCGGTTATTCGATTGCGAGCGATGGGAAAGAGCGAGCGAGTTCTACAATCGATTTCGATGCCTTCGACGAACAAGACAAGACCATGATCGCCCTCGTAGAGCACAATCGCTGGATGGCCGAGCGTTTGCTGATGGGCTGGGTATATGGCCCTAAGATGCACCAACCTCCGCAACGACCTTCGATGTGCCCGAAAGCGAATTTGCCTCAAGCTGAGTTACTGAAAGATTACCAGCAAGTAAAAAAAGTTCTGGAATTTTTTCAAAAGCGTGGCGTGTTGTTCCATCGTGTAAAGACCGGTAGCTTGTAGCAAAAGTCGAAACGATTCGCTCAAAGTTTTTTACGTTTGGCGAGATTGCGAGTGAGAAAAAGGCGATCTTGCAGTGGTCAAGCACAACCACTAAATGGCCGAACGATTATTAGACCATGACATCATCCCGCACGGCGAGCCGTTCCTAGAAGTGACTTAACCAATGACTCACTCCAGTACCTTTCGCGTCTTCGTCAGTTCCACCTTTGCCGATCTGGTCGAAGAGCGGAACGCCCTGCAACGCAATGTCTGGCCCAAGTTGACGGAGCTCTGTGAGAAGGAGGGCTTTCGTTTCCAGGCTATCGATCTTCGCTGGGGCATCTCCGAAGAAGCCGGGCTAGATCAGCAAACCTCGCGTATTTGCTTGCAGGAACTCGAAAGATGCCAGACGACCAGTCTGCGGCCGAATTTCATCGTGCTGTTGGGGAATCGCTATGGCTGGCGACCGCTGGCGGAGAAAATTGACGCCGACGAATTCGAGGCGATCGAGAAGAAGGCGGAGGAACTTGGCCTGCCCGACCGCTCGCTTTTGAAGGAGTGGTATGCACTTGACGACAACGCGGTCCCACCGGCGTTCTTTCTGACGGCGATCACTGCGACGTTCGGGCGAGAGAGCTTCAGAGGCGACTGAAGGCTAGACTCAACGACACCCTAAGCGAAGACCACGTGCGGAAGTACCCTGCGACATGGAACGGCACCACCTTATCGCAAGTTCACCTGGATAAGGTTTGCGACGATGTCCACCGCGATCTTTGGTCGATCATTAAGGCCGAAATTGATGAAATCAACAAATTTGCTATCGCGACGGATCTCGATGTAGTTGCCCATGAAGAGTTTGGCAAGGCGCGAGGTGGAGGGAGGCTATTTCAAGGCCGCGGCGATCTTCTTACGAAAATCGAAACGTATCTCAACAGGTCCGAGGCAAACCGTCCACTCGTTATCACCGGTCCATCGGGTTCCGGCAAGTCATCACTTATGGCTCGCTCCGCGATCGATGCGACGAAGAATTTTTCCATTGTCATCCAACGGTTCATCGGCGCGACCCCGCGTTCGGTAGACGGGCGGTCGCTGCTCCAAAGCCTTTGCGAAGAATTGGGACGACGTTTCCGAGAAGACACCGCTGTTCCGTTGGAGTACCGGGAACTAGTCACCGCGTTCCGCGAACGGGTCGCCTGGGCAACCGCCGACCGGCCGGTAATCGTTTTCCTCGACGCCCTCGATCAGCTTTCGGAAACTGACAACGCCAAGTCGCTCGTGTGGCTCCCACGGCAACTTCCGCCATACGTCAAGATTATCGTTTCCGTGCTGGATGATCCGTTCGCCGCGCTACCGGCAGTTGAGACCAAACTGCCGACAATCTCCGACCCATTAGCGGTTCTGAAGCGGCGGGCCACGCCGGAGGATTTACTTCCTCTTGAAGATTACCCGAAAGAGGACGCAAAGGCATTGCTCGAATATTGGCTGCAGGCCGACGAGCGAACTCTTACTTCGGATCAATCTGAGGTGATACTTAAAGCCTTCGAGAAGTGTCCTCGTCCGCTGTTCCTAAAGTTGGCCACCGAGGAGGCGAAGCATTGGCGATCTGGTGGTTCGGTGCCTACGATGCCGAGCGCTGATTCGCCGGACGCCATGCTCACAGCCATCATCGAGTGGCTTTTTAATCGGCTTTCTGAACCATCTAAACACGGTCAGATACTCGTGGACCGTGCGATCGGATACCTCGTTGCTGCCAAGAACGGTTTGACCGAAGATGAACTGCTCGGCCTGCTTTCCACAGATGCCGAGTTCTTCGACGCTTTCCTCGAGCGCGCAAAAAACGTGGGCCAGCCTTTACCGCCCGGCGTCGAATCGCTTCCCGTGTCGGTCTGGGTGCGGCTCTATTCGGACCTGCGATCCTACCTGACCACCCGTCAAGCCGACGGCACTACGCTTCTCGCATTCTTCCACCGCAGTCTGGAAAAAGCCGCCCGCAAAAGATTCCTCGGAACTTCCGCAATCGCGGGCCAAAGGCACAAGCACATCGCTAACTACTTCACGCCAAAATCCAAGGATGAAAACGGCGAATTGAAACTTGACCCTCGCGGCTTTTTCCGCTTGACGCTCGACGAGCAACGAGCCTGGGCCAAGAAACTTCCGCCGAGACCAAGGCCAGTCAATCTTCGTATGGTAGTGGAGTTGCCGTATCAGTTGATTGCAGAAGCCAAGTTAGGTCAAGAAGCTTCCAAACACCAGCTAAACCTATGGAATACGATAGTAGAATTGCTAACGACCTGGAGATTTCTTGAGGCAAAGACCGAAGCTGGGCTGTTTTCGGCACTCATCGCCGAGTTTGATGACTTAGTTCTCAACTTGCCTGCCGGTGACACTTCACTTCGCGAATTGTCGCTACTTCATCGTACTTTCCGGCGAGAGGCGAGTTTTCTAAGTCGACATCCAACTTTCCTATTTCAACAGACCTGGAATCTATGTTGGTGGTACGACCATCCGGAGCGAGCCACACATTACGATATTGATAAACGAGTAGGATCAGGAAAATTACCCTGGGAAGGTGAAGAGGCGGTGTTGCACGTATTCATGGAGAAGTGGAGACAGGAGAAAGAATACGAACAAGAAGGATTCTGGTGGCTTCGATCACTCCTCCCACCAATTGAACCGATTGATTCTCATCTCCATGACATTCTGCAGCTTTCTGACGTTATTGATAGCATTTCATGGTCGATGAATGGATTGTATATAGCAATTGGATCACGCGTCGGCACAATCCGAATTTGGAACGCGATATTACAGCGAGAAGAATATCGGTTTACGGTTGGTGAAGGTGGCAATATAAAGGTTGCCTGGTCGCCTAATAATCAATTGCTCGCGTGGGGTATCGAGCACGATTCGGGCCCTCAGTGCGAAGACACGGTTGGAGTGTGGGATGTAGAGAATCAAGAGGATCGCTGGCGAAGTCAATACATGCCCGTCAACGGCCTGGCATGGGCGCCTGATGGAAAGTGGTTATATCTCAACACACAACATGATGGGGGGAAGATCGTTGACTCGCTCAGCGGAAAGTTGATGCATGCAATTGAAGGTATTGGGCGTAGCGCATTTGCATTGTCGCCGGACGGCAAGGAAATCGCTTATGCGCATTATAGTAATGCTATTCAAGTCCGCAGGATAACAGTTAAGTTACGAATAATTCGTCCGAGATTCGACAGTCCGCTCGACGGTGGGCCAGTCGAATCTATTAGTTGGTCTCCGGATGGTCAGTCACTCGCCATCTGCGCAGACCGGGTGCTTATCCTGAATTCCAATAACGGCAAGGTAAAAGGTCATTGGAAGGGTCAGCAGAAATGGATCACGAAGGCCATTTGGTCACCTAATGGGCGATATCTTGCAACCCATACTGGGTATGAGGATCTTACACTTCGAATTTGGGACTCTGCGACGGGATCAGAGCAATGTAAATTGAGAGGCCATGAATGGAAGATAAAAAGCATAGCTTGGTCGCCCGATGGGCGCTTTCTCGCAAGTAGTTCGGGAAATACACTGCGGATCTGGGAGCCGCAGTTTGGCGAAGAGCTGTTAACCCAGACCAATCAGCTCGAAGGCCTAATCGGCAGATCAGCTTCATGGTCTCAAGATGGACGTTTACTGGCGACTTGGCAGGAGTTTCACAACTCGCGGCCGAAGGAAAATTATCTCCAAATTTGGAATGCAGAGTCAGGAAAGGTGGTTTTCCGCCTTCAAGGACATGACCGCGAAGTCACATGTGCAGCTTGGTCACCTTCGAAACACATTCTTGCAAGCGGGGCATCGGATAATACGTTGCGGTTGTGGGACGCCGAAACTGGCCAGGAAATTTCTTGTCTTGTTGGCCATACGACCTCAGTTTACTGTATTTCTTGGTCACCAAATGGCGAGATGATTGCGAGTGGTTCTGATAGCAATGTGCGAATCTGGAATACAGTCACGGGGAAACTAATACATACATTATCCGGACATTTGAGCGGAGTGACTTGTGCTGCTTGGTCGATGGATGGGCAATTCCTGGCAAGCGGAAGTCATGACAATACAGTCCGCGTTTGGGATGCCCAAACAAGTGCAGAGATTCATTGCTTCGATGGTGTCAAACAGCGTAGTAAGGCTAGCACCAGTAGTACATCCGGTGATATTTATAAAATCGCTTGGTCTAGTGATCGCCAACATGTCGTGGTTTGGTCGTCGGAACAGTCGGTAAGAGTATGGAACATCGCAAATGGCGAATGCGAGGAGGAATATTATGGCGATCGTCCAAATTCCGATTCTCTTGGCTGGAAGTTTTTCGCGGTGCTATCTCGCTATAAAACAAGCGTCACCGACAGCCGGTTAATCATCGAAAACGACCTGGACGCAGTAGTAAAACTGAATGGAACACCAGTTGCCTTCCTTAATCAATCTCTTCTTCATACTGGAGGTTCTTGGGCTGGACGCCGTGTGGGTGGGTTGGTAGGGAGGAACGTCGTGTTTTACGCAGTTGAGGGAAGTGAATGGGGCTTTTGCTGATTTCACCAGTTTGGGGCTTTGTCCCTTTTGGTCCAATTGAGTGGAGTCGGTAAGTGATATGTGTCAACTTTTCGACATCTGCTTCTTTCGGTCACGGGGACTGTTTGAAGTGAGACTACTTGGTACGCCGAGCATGGCACTCGCGACGCCATGAACGCAAGGCAGGCAACTACCGTTTAGCGTAGGCTATGCTCATTCCCTCTTTTCTTAGCGAATGAACAATTCGCTCCGCGGCTTGGCAACAGGGACGTGCTAGATTGCCTTGGGCCACAAGGCTGCGAAGATCAAACCGGTAGTCAGACCGTAAATCACGCCGTCGATGAGGTTGGTTAGCAGGGGGCGTTTGAACCAAACGTCGTTCGGGATGGCAGAGCACGAGTAGATCAAGATGCCGGCCGTTCCGACCAAACGGAAGACTCGCATAAAGGACTGGTCTGGATGGCCCTCCATGGCAAACCATGCCAGGTATCCGATCAAGGTCGATGTCACCAGAAAAAATACAAATGTCCAGATCAAGTTGTTCTTCATGTCAATTCCCGGGAAGACCGTCAGCGTGCCGACAGGTCCATATGTCATTTTTTGCTTGAGCACCGGATCTTTGTTTGGATCCCCTTTGGCAAACGGAAACATATAGCGACCTGGACGTATCTTGGCATCGCGCAAGAACGCAAGCAACGAGTCTTCGCATTCGGTTGCTTTGAAGTCGCCGCGGTGATGGGGAGAAACGGTCCACGCCATTGCGCTGAGAACAAAGACCACTACGCTGGTAAGTAATATTGGGAGCCACAGCATGAATAAGAATGCCACATTGATTCTCCAAATGAGAGACAAAGCAAAATCGGATGAAGGCGATGTCGCGTAAAAGTTTACCAGCACGTAGGTCCGCCGCTGCAGTAGTATAGCCGTTCCCAACGCGAATTGCGATTGCCAACAATGACCGACGTTAAGCATTGCTCGATCCATTAGGCGAGGGGCAGTTTGAAATCTACGTATAAACTGGGTGGCACGCTCTGAGGCCGTGACTTCATAGTACCAATCACACTCCGTGTGATTTCCGCGGTTAAAAACCTGTGATTTCTGAGGCAACATCACACGGAGTGTGATGGGTACTTTCCTCGGATTCAAAAAATCACAGCCTCTCTGAGGTACGAAGGGCGTGGTGAATCGCTAGAGTCATTGGCTACACTTCCCATGCCCATCGCTAATCGCTTTGGGCGTGCCACACGATGGCCTCGTCAAGAGTATCGGCTGCGCACCGTTCCAAAAGTCTTGGCGACTTTCGCTACGGTCAAATCAAATCGGACACTTATTTATCGAACGGTCCTAAGCTAAGCATTGTGCATGCAATCTAAACGATCGAGGTTCTCGATCGGTTGTTTTGTTATTCGATCCGTTCGGCGACGCGCAGTTTGGCGCTGCGGCTGCGAGGGTTTTCGTAGGTTTCGGCGTCGCTCGGGAGAATGGGTTTTTTGGTAAGTACTTGCAATCGTTCGCATTCTCGCATCGCATGCTTTACGATTCGGTCTTCTAGCGAATGGAACGAAATGATGAGCAATCGGCCACCTGGCGCGAGGCAATCAGGCAGTCTTTCGATGGCCGTTTTTAAATGTTCTAGCTCGTTGTTCACTGCGATGCGAAGGGCTTGGAAGGTTCGCGTTGCACTGTCTATGCGACCATGAATCTTGCCCCCTGGGACGCAGCGATGTACCAGATCCGCCAACTCCTCGGCGGTTCGAACTGGAGAATGACGGCGGCGTTCTACGATCGCTCGAGCGATGCGTCGACTGAATCTCTCTTCGCCGAATTGATAGATAATGTCCGCAAGTTCTTTTTCATCGATTTTGGCCAGCAGATCGGCGGCCGAGATCCCCTCGTCGGTGCAGAACCGCAGGTCGAGTGTTCCGCCTGTTCGAAACGAAAAGCCGCGGCTGGTATCCTCCAGTTGGTCGCTGGATAAACCTAAATCCAAAAGGACACAATCGGCTTTTGGAATGGCATGATCGACCATTAAGCTTGGTAGCTCGCGATAGGAGCTTTGAATCAAACGGATGCGGCACGTGGAGCGAGTTGATTCGGCCGGAATCGTTTGTGGGTTGGGCACCGGTTCCACGTTTGGAGGTAATAGCCGGTCAAAAAGCTCTGTGACCCGGTCAATCGCACCTGCATCCCGATCGATGCCGATGAGTAAATCATGCGGCTGTAACGCTTGAATGAGATGCCACGCGTGACCTCCACCGCCAAGCGTTCCGTCGACAAAGGTACGGCTCTCGGTACTTGATCTGTCCAATCCAGACCACTGGATGACTTCTTGGAGGAGGACAGGGATGTGAACGGTAGTTGGGGCCATGTGGATTCAGGAAAGCACTGCATTCTCACGAATTCAGCTACGGCAAAGTTCTTAAGGCGAGCGGCAGACTGAAATCTACCTGCCTGTGATTCGAATGGGAAAGCGAGGCTCCTGCCGAGCTTGGCATGGGTTCGGCAGGAGCCTCTCCCTCCCGGTAAAAACCACTTTGCCGCTCGCCTACCTGCCGTAACGGCAAAAAAAAGCCGGTCGGCCCGTTCATCTCAATTAACCATCGCAGCATGCACTCCGAGTTTCCATTCAATCGCGCTGTGCTGGTCTCAGTGCACTTTTAAGTGTGCTACTTCGTCGTTGAGCTGCATGTCACTAAGTAATAAATAGGCAATCGATCACTGCTTCTGATCGATTAACGGGGTAGAGCCCGTGGCCGCTAGGCTCCGCTCCTACCTTTCAAAACTCAGCCACACATCGCTTCGATGGTGAGATGTCTCGGGGCTCGACCGGCATGTGATCGTGTCCTTGCGACGAACCCTACGATACTCGAAAGAGTGTCGACTTGGCTACTCTCTTTTCTGTTAACTTTCTGACTAATCCCCTGCGAATTCAAGTATTTGATATCATTACAAAGGCTCATGGTGGTGTTTTGGGCAGGAATCTACCTGCCTAAATCATTTCATCGTTATGACTTAGCGAGTTTCGGTCCCAAATGACACATTTTCAAGCTTCATCTGTTTTTCTAATATCTGCGTCCTGCATTGCTTTTGTTTATGCTGCGTTTGGGGTATTTGGGCCTGGCCGGTACACGCCATGGGAGCGCGTGTTGTATGCGCCCGTGTACGCGCTGGCGAGAGTGCTTTGGCGGGTGGAGATTGAGTGGAGCGGGGAGCTTCGGGGGAGTGTCTCGGAGTCTTCGCAGTCAGCTCGCGCTCGGTTATTGGGGGACCGAATGACCGGAGGTGCTGTCTTGATTGCGAACCATCGATGTTCGGTGGATCCTTTTTTTGTGCAGCTCGTGGGGGGGCGGAGGGTTCATTGGATGGTGGCCGGCGAGTACTTCAAACATTTTTTGTTTGGGCCTCTTTTGAGGTCGTTTCAGGCCATACCTACGAATCGAGGAGGAGTGGACACGGCCTCGACGAAACGCGCAATTGCGTTAGCCAAGAGCGGTCGATTTGTCGGTATGTTTCCGGAGGGACGAATCAATCGGACTGAGAGTCCACTGTTAACCATTCGGCCGGGTGCAGCGATCGTGGCATTGCGGGCGAATGTTCCTTTGGTTCCGATATGGATTGAGGGAGCGCCAGCAGGTTGGGAAGTTTACAGCGCGTTGTTTATTCCGGCCAAGGTTCGAATCCGGGTGGGAGCGCCGGATCGCTTTGACGCAAAAGTTCAAGATACTGAGCCGGCAACGAATACAGAGAATGAACCGAATGCGGAGAATGAACCTGGAGAACTTGGAAAAGCGTCGTATGATCGTATTCAATCCAGGAGCGACGCGATCGCTTGGCTCACCCGTGTGATGGGTCAATCGCTGAGGATGGGCGGGCACTCGCCAGACGAAGTTGGCATAGCAGGTCGCAAGTGGGTAGATAGTTAAGTCCGCCAAAGTTCAACAAACCAAGAGGAGGGCGAAATTCGCCGTGTCGAAAACTAAAATCATTCTGGCCGCACTAGTTTGGCTGATCATCCTGGCAATTGGCGTTTCGATTTGGAGACTGGTTATCGATCCTGTACGCACCAATCGCAAGTCCGAGATCGCCAAGCAGCAAGCCGAAGCAGCGGTTGCGGCTACGTCCGGCACGAGTCTTTTCAACCAGGAGATATCGATCGGGTTGGATAGTTTTTCAGGTTACGCTGTCTTTCGTACGACGGAGTTTCAAAAACAACTGGCCAATCGCGGAATCAAACTTAAGCTCGTCAACGACGAAGCGGATTACACTGCGCGTGCGGGTGCACTCGAGAAAGGAACATTGCAATTCGCTTTGTTTCCTGCAGATGCATTGCTCAAAACGTTTTCCAAACTGGATTATCCGCCCGCGACGATCATTGCCATCATCGATGAGACGCGCGGTGCGGACGCCATGTTGGCTTACAAAAAGCGATTCGAAAACGTGGATCGATTGAATTCGCCCGAGGTGCGATTCGTATTGGTGGGGGACTCTCCGAGCGAAACTCTGGCTCGGGTCGTCATTCAGGATTTCGGGCTCAATCTGGTCACCAAAGATGCGATCGTTTCATTGGCTTCACCTGAAAAACTGATCGATCGCTATAAAAAAGCCGACCCTTCGACCAACGATGTCTATGTCGTGTGGGAACCGTTCGTGAGCCAGATGCTCAAAAACGATGCCTTGCACGTATTGACCGATAGCTCCAAATTCACCGGGTACATTGTCGATACTTTGGTGGTCAACCGAGACTTTTTGCTCAAGCATGAACCGGTGGCTGAGGCGGTGCTCGAAAGCTACTTTACGTCGCTCTTCAGTTATCGAGATGCAACGAAGCTGTCGAAACTAATGTTGGAGGACGCCAAGTTGACCAAGTTGACAATTGAGCCGGACCAAGCCGCAAAGATGGTGCAAGGGATTCAATGGAAAAATACGCAGGAGAACTTCGCCCATTTCGGATTGCGGCCGGGTGCGATCATTCACATTGAGAACATTCTCGATCGCATTTCGAGGGTTTTGGTGTCGACTGGTGCCATCGATCGCGAGCCGGTCGATGGGAAATGGAATCGGCTCTACTTTGACCGTCCGATGAAGCAGATCATGTCCCGCAATTTTTATCCGGGCGTGCAATCGGAAGTCATTCGCGAAGAATTGGCTTTGAAGGAATTGACAGAGAAACAATGGACGGAACTGGCCAGCGTAGGCACCTTGAACGTGCCTGAGTTGGTCTTTTCCCGAGGCAGTTCGAGTTTGACCGATCGGAGCCAGTTGATTCTCAAGGAACTTGCCGAAAGGCTACAGGCTTGGCCGCAGTACTATCTGATGATTCGCGGCAACGCGTCTAATCTGGGGGACGTCGAGGCAAACAAGGAGTTGGCTGCCAAACGGGCACTGGGTGCACTACAATACTTGGAGTCGGCTGGAATTCCGAAGCAACGCATGCGAACGATTCCAGGCGATATTACGGGAGAAACGCGAGTCACCTTTGCAGTTGGGGAAATTCCCTACTAGTGGTGCATAACAATGATAGGGGTAGGGAAGCCGGGTAGACCGGCTCCCCTCCCTCCAAACCGTACGGGCGGTTTTCCCGCATACGGCTATCCAGTTAGTAGGTTCCCGT
>JAYTVM010000581.1:0-9554 GCA_043743995.1 Pirellula sp.
AACGGCTGCGGCTCCAACGTGGATTCATGTCGACATCGCCGCGGCACTCGACAACCTAGCCAAAGAAAAGAATGCAAAAGACGAGGCAAGCGCGAAGATCTTTGAGTAGTTCAGCGGTTCGCGATCAGTCCAGCCAAGTATCCTCCTTTGAAACCGGCGTCGATGTTTACGACTGCAATATTGGCTGCACAGCTATTCAGCATACTCAGGAGTGCGGATAAGCCTGCAAAGTTTGCACCGTAGCCTACACTTGTCGGAACCGCGATCACTGGGCAGCGGACGTGACCTGCGAGCACGCTCGGCAAAGCACCTTCCATCCCCGCAATGCAGACGATCGCGTCCATGGCTTGAAGCGCCGGAACTTGTGACATCAATCGATAAGGGCCGGCTACTCCAATATCTTGCATTAGTCGCGTCGGAACCCCCATCCACGCAAGCGTTTCCAGGGCTTCCATTGCAATCGGTTCGTCGGTGGTACCAGCGCTAACGACAGCAACCATTCCTTGTCTCTTGTCCTTTTTCGGCGAAACGTCATTGGGTGCCAGTGGATTTTGTTTCAGACCAATGCGCAAAGTTCTACCAACATGGTTCCAACGTATGTAGGTGAACATTTCGGTCAGCGTACGCACTTGTTCTGGTGTAACTCGCGTAATGAGCACTTCATCATTATCAGCCAGTAGGGCTTCGGCCACGGTTCGAATAGCGTCCGGGGATTTGCCCGAGCCGTAGATCACCTCGGGGTAACCACAACGTCGCTTTCGGTCCAAGTCAGGGGTCACAGACCCTTGAACATGAACTGCCGCCTCTAGGATTCTCTGTCCTAATTCGATGGCCGACATACTACCGGCTTGAAAAGCAGACCAGATATCTTGTATGTCTTGATTGTCGATCTTGTTTTCTCACATATCCTATTTAATGGTTGAGCAACACACACACCACATTCCAACCCTCCTTCAGCCTTAAGGCTTAAGCTTTAAGCCTTAAGCCTTGAGCCTTGAGCCTCCCTTCAAGCCTCTTGCGATTGTCGTTCGCGATTCTGGATCAAACCAAGGATTCGTCCGATTGCGTTCGCAGACTGTTCGCGCGGCATTGATGGCAAGTCGCGTTTGCAATGAAGGACTTGCTCCGGCGTGAGTGGAATATGTACGAAACCGATTGAGCAGGACTTTTGGTGCATTTCGTGCCAATGATGGGTCAAGAACATTGCAGCATTACACAAATAAGTGCCAGCGTGGAAGGACACCGAACTAGGTATCCCACTGGCTCGCAACTCCAGATTCCATTGATCTAGTGGAAACTTGGTCCGATAGGCAATGGGGCCACCTTGCACCAGTGGGCCGAAAAAATCGCCTGCTGCTTCGGTCATGCCCGCCACATTGACTGCAATTGCTTCCATTTGGACACGGCTAACCCCGGGGGCTTGGCCCAGGTGCAAGACTGCGTCAAATCCCGACGCAAGATCTTTTTCCAATCGATACTGCAACTGAGCCAAGTCGACCGGGTAGCGTCGCGTGGTAACCCCGTTCGGGATGCCGCGATGATGCAAAAAAGTCACCAACGCCTCCCAACTGGAATTCTGTTCCCAGGTGTCGTACGGTTCGAAGGCGGTTAACAAAACTCGCAATTCAATTTCCTCATTCGCTGTTACTACGAGCTTAGTCCGAATTTTTACGAATTCGGAACCCTTGAAATACTGCTTGACGAAGCAGGTGGAGGTTATTTATACCCATTTGTAGTCAAAATTTGCGGTTGTGCACTACGAAGCAGAAGAACAAGCCTGGAATTGGCGTCCTGATTGGGATAAAGTGGAAAGGTGAACCCACCCCGGACTCATTTAGGAAGGCGAATTGAATGCTTCGTTTGGATAACTCTCTCCTCAGCGGATTTTCGGCTATTTTCCTGTCCGTTTCCCTTGCGATCCAGGCTCGAGTTGCCATTTGCGACGATTTGATTCCGGACAAGAACCTGGAAACGGTTGTCCGCCGAGAAGTTTTCGATAAACGGTACAACACCGAGCCCCTTACTGCCGCGGATGTCAAAAATATTTCGCAGGTGGTGGGCAAAGGAAAGGGAATAAAGAGCCTGGAAGGACTTCAGCATTGCAAATCCCTGATGAAAATCGATCTGGAAAAAAACGAGATCGTCGACCTAGCGCCTATTAAGGATCTGAGATTGCTTCAATCCATCGATTTGTCGTCCAATAAGATCGAAACGCTTGAACCCATCGCTGCGTTGGTCCAGTCGCAATACTTGCAACTTTCCAAGAACGCGATCTCGGATCTGACGCCGCTTCGTGAAATGAGCAATCTGCGGTCGCTCTACATCGCGGAAAACAAGATCAAATCGCTTGAACCCGTTTCAGGCTTAAAAAAGATGTGGACCCTCGAGGTATCCGGCAACCCAATCGAGGACTCAGCGCCGATCGCCCAGCTAAAGGGACTCGAATCCATTAGCCTGATGGGTTGCGGTATCAAGAGTGTCGAGTTCATTCGAACGTTGACCCCCAATTTCCTGAGGCTCAATGGCAATGCGATCACGGACCTTGGCCCACTCGTGGAAGCCTGCGAAGCGGATGCCAAATCGGAGCGTCGATTTGCTCCGTTTCTTCGCTTGTATTTGGATGATGCGATGCTAAAGGAAGCTTCGCAATCCGCTGCGATCGAACGATTGAAGACTGCTGGAGTCAAAATCAACCCAAGCAACAAGTAGATTTTTTTCTGAGTGTTGCTCGACACTCCGTGTCGAGTATCACGGCAAAGAGTGGCGTGCCACAATCGGCACACATAATTCGACTAAAAATGCACCATGAATTGTTTTCTTAGATTACCGACTTTATTCGCATTAGCACTCATCCCGTCGCTATGGATGAATGTGACTCTACAAGCCCAGCTCGACGAGGCGTCACCACCCTTGTTTCGCCCTCGAACCGACGACAATGCCGCCAGTGATCTTCAACTTCTCCTAGCGGAACTGAACAAAGCTACCGACGTAAACGGTGCCGTCAATCCATTGGGTAATTTTCTTCAACGCAATGCCGAATCATCAAAACCAACACGTCTAGAAATAGGTCCCGCAGGATCCGACAGGGAGGCTCAGCAAAAACCAACGATCGATCCGAAGTCTGCTAAACAGAGCGTTGCTCCAGCTTCGACTAATTCAAAAATAACGAAATCAATCGGGGTGCTTCCTGGCCCTCGTTACACCATCATTCAACAAACCAGTCCACAGCTCCGAAACTCAACCGCGGATGGTTTTCGACCCTCGCGTTTTGCTTCGGACATCGAGGCAAACGCGCGACCATCCCTGCAATTTCCTGTTTCATTTGCAGGTGCCAATATTCCCATGGTGGGGCAGCCCAGCAGTGTCATCGCCAACTATCAAGACATTCCAGGTACCGGCGCAAACCCTGGTTACTTACAGAACATTTTACCGAATGCACAGCCAGGCCTCCCCAATAGCTTGCCTAGCAGCCCTGGTGTATTTCCTTCAAATTCAATGGATCCGGGCAGTATTATGCCTCCCGTGATTTCGACCCCACTTACCAACAATGGAACAGTGGGCGGCCCACCCATTGGATACAGTTCGCCCCAAGTTTACTCAACGCCCATCAACCCCAATGCTTCGTTGGGTTTCAATCCAGGATTGGGCGGCATCAATCCAATGCGGAGTCCAAGCGACGGTGTGATGCCCAATTCTCCTAGAACATACCCGATCGTAAACGGTGCCCCTTTTGTCAGCTCTCCACCGTGTCAGTTCGATGCGAGGTACATGGTTTCCCAAAATGCATACCGGCAAGCGGTAGACCCATGCGCTCCCACTCGCTGTGGAGCACCGAACGGGTACGCACCGTCTCCCTACGCACCTTCTCCCTACGCAACTCAAGCGGGAGGCTCGCCGTTTTCGTATGTGCCTCCTACTGCCATGCCAACTACCAACAATTCTGGATACAGACCCCTTATCGGATTCGGCCAATCCCTGTCGAATGCGTACCTTGGTCGGGGCATCATCGGCCAACCTACAGCTTTTGTAGCAGGTCAACCGGTCCGGAATTTTCTTAGATATCTATCCCCGTAAGCAGGCACGACGCTTTGGCCGTTCGCCCTCGTTTCTATTTGGATCACGCTGCTACATCATGGCCCAAGCCTCCCGGTTCGCTCGAAGCTTGCATTGAATTCCAAACCTCAAACGGTGCTGCCGCTGGACGCGGAGTGTATCAATCCGCGGAACATTCTAGTGAACTTGTTCGCACCGCCCGTCAGGCCGTTGCGAGATTATTAGGTGCTCCTCACAGCAACGACGTCGCCTTCTGCAGCAATGGCACGCAGGCTCTCAATTCGGCAATCCTTGGCTTGTTGCAATCGCCAAACATGCGTGGCTCGCACGTCGTGACTACCGCAACTGAGCACAACAGCGTTCTCCGTCCACTCCAACTTGCGACTAGGACATGCGGCGTTACTTGGACAGCAGTCCAGTGCGACGCGACAGGCTGGGTCGATCCGAATCAAATCCAAGCATCGATGCTTTCCAATACCCGATTGGTCGTCTTGAACCATGTTTCGAACGTAACTGGAACCATTCAAGACATTTGTTCCATCTCGTCAATAGCGAGGGCGAGAGATGCGATTTTTTTGTTGGATGCGGCCCAGTCCTTGGGCTACCTACCTATAGATGTCGTTGCGGATGGGCTTGATATCCTCGCAGCACCAGGTCACAAAGGAGCAGGCGGCATGCTGGGGACCGGCATTCTGTATGTGCGACGTGAGATCCAAGAACAAATGGTGCCGATTTGGATTGGAGGTACAGGAAGCCAAAGCGATTCGATCGAGGGCCCATTTGATTGGCTGTTTGCCGTCGAATCGGGAAATCGCAATTTACCAGGAATCGCTTCTTTGAAAGCCGGACTGGAATGGCTTGAAAAACAGGAGCCGAATGATAATCTCCAAATTTGGACTAGCCAAATCATCGATGCGATTCTCAAAACACCGAACCTAAAACTGGTCGGTCCGCTTCCCGGGGATTCGAAACGAAATCGGCTCCCGGTTGTCAGCTTGACCTGCGAAACACTCTCCTGTCATGAGATGGCCATGTTACTGGATTCCGCTTGTGGTGTGGAAGCCAGATCGGGATACCACTGCGCCGGCTTGATTCATGCTTTCTTAGGGACGAACGAGAAAGGTGGGACATTGCGATTGAGCCTAGGGCATACGAGCACGCGAGCGGATGTCGAGGCTGCTATTGCAGGCATTCAGGTTTTGGGGACGATGTAGGTTATTTTTTTGTGGCTGAGCGAGGGCCTCGCTCAGCCACAAGTGTCGCCTTTTGCTCCGCAAAGTGCGTTAAGGCGAGCGGCAGACAGAAGACTACCAGGCCAAGCCACAGTGTGGCACGCCCAAAACCATGGGGCGATGGGTGGGGGAGGTGTGGCACGCCCAAAGCGATTAGCGATGGGCGTGGGAAGTGTGGCAAATATTTCTAGCGATTCACCACGCCCTTCGTACCTCAGAGCGTGCCACCCAGTTGAAGCGTGCCACCCAATTTAAGCGTGCCACCCAGTTTATTGGTAGAGTTCAAACTGTCCCTCGTCTAACAAAGCACACTTTCGTGGAGCGAAAGGCGACAATAAATAAATCTCCGATTGACGGTATACTGTGTTGGCCTAGTCCTACAACTTAGGCATCCTAATTCTCGATCCCATTTCATAGTCATCATGCTCACAACCAACCGCGTCTACCTAGTTCTTTTCTGTACCCCCCTTTCAATCGCGTTCGCCCAGACACCAGAAAGTTTGGATGACCTACCGAAGAAACTAGCTCCTCAACCCGATGTAGCGATGACGGTCCAGTATCCCGTCACCAAAGTCATCGCTCAATCGGACAACTACCACGGCAAAGCCATCGACGATCCTTTTCGTTGGCTCGAGGATGTCGATTCTGCAGACACGAAAGATTGGGTCAAGCGGCAAAACGAAGTCACCTTGGGCTACCTGAAAACTGCTCCTCGCCGTAATGCAATTAAGGAACGACTGACCGAGCTTTGGAACTACGAACGATACGGATTTCCATCCAAACACGGCGATCACTATCTTTTCACTCATAACAATGGCCTTCAAAATCAGAACATCCTGTTCGTTTCGAAAAGCCTCGAAGCGGAGCGCAAAGTTTTACTTGATCCAAACACTCTCGTCGCAGATGGAACGGTGGCGTTAACAGGTAATGTCCCCAGCGACGACGGCAAACTACTGGCTTACGGACTGGCTACCGCCGGTAGTGATTGGAATACTTGGCGGATACGCGACATTGCGACCGGAAAGGACCTCGACGACAAGGTCGAATGGGTCAAGTTCAGTTCGGTTTCATGGACTGGGGACAACGCTGGTTTCTATTACAGTCGTTACGACAAACCGAGTTCCGACGGAGAGTTCACCGGCGTTAATTACTTCCAAAAACTCTATTATCATAGAATTGGCACACCACAGGAATCGGACTCTTTGATCTATCACCGACCAGACAAAAAGGAATGGGGATTTGGCGGCACAGTTACGGACGACAACGCGTATTTGATCCTTTCGGTCTGGCGAGGCACGGAGAAAAGAAACCAAATCTTCTTCGCCAAACTCAAGGATAAATCGGCGACGGGCGCGACGGAAGTTACCGAGTTGCTAACCGGCTTTGAAAGCGACTATCAGTTTATCGGAAACGATGGATCTGTTTTCTATTTTAAGACCGACAATGCCGCACCGAAACGACGCATCATCGCTATCGACGTTGACAATTCTGCTCGCGACCATTGGAAAGAAATTGTTTCCGAGGCGGATGAGACGATTGAGTCGGCTAGCCTCTTTGGCGATCGATTCTTTGTAACGTACCTCAAGGATGCGACAAGCGTGGTGCGACAATTTGCGACAACAGGAAAACGATTGGATGATTTGCAGTTGCCGTCGCTCGGTACCGTTACGGGTTTAGGTGGCAAGCGGACTGCCGAAGAGACTTTTTATTCGTTCACGAACTACATCACTCCGCCCACTGTGGTCCGACTCGATTTAAGCGACAACACCACTACGACTTGGCGGCAACCAAAGCTTGCATTCGATTCATCTGATTTCGTCTCAGAGCGGGTCTTTTTCAAGAGCAAGGATGGGACACGCCTGCCGATGATTCTTTCTCATAAAAAGGGGCTGGAAAAGAACGGGAAACTACCGACTTTGCTTTACGCGTATGGTGGATTCAACATCTCGATCATGCCGACCTTTTCCCCTGCCAACTTGGCTTGGATGGAAATGGGGGGCGTTTACGCGGTCCCGAATTTACGCGGAGGCGGAGAGTACGGACGCGCATGGCATGAAGCGGGTATGCTTCAAAAGAAACAAAACGTATTCGACGATTTCATTGCTTCAGCCGAGTATCTGATCCAGGAAAAGGTTACGAATCCTTCCAAACTGGCGATTCAGGGCCGAAGCAACGGCGGATTGCTCGTGGGTGCGACCATGGCTCAACGCCCGGAATTGTTTGCAGTGGCGTTGCCCGGAGTGGGGGTGCTGGATATGCTCCGTTTCCACAAATTCACCATTGGGTGGGCTTGGGTAAACGAATTCGGCAGCAGCGAAGATCCGGAACAGTTCAAGACCTTGATGGCATACTCGCCGCTCCACAATTTGATACCCGGTAGACGCTACCCCGCAACTTTGATTACCACCGCGGACCATGACGACAGGGTCGTGCCAGGCCATAGTTTCAAATTTGCTGCCCGTTTGCAAGCTTGTCAGAGTGGCCCTAAGCCTACACTGATACGAATCGAAACCAGTGCCGGACATGGAGCCGGAACCCCAGTCAGCAAACTTGTCGATACGGCTGCTGATACTTGGGCGTTTGTACTTAAAAACTTCGAAACTGAATAGAGTCTGATGAAGCCGCAACGGCCAAAGGCGAAACGAACGTTGGCCGATTTCCTAAATCGAACCGACAATTCTGGTACGACCGAGGTGATCGCCGACGATCTGCAGATCGCTTCAGCGGCTGAGGATCCGCCTGCGCCAATAGCCAAAAAAACCATGGGGACTCTGGGGACGGGTCCGGCTAATACGAGAAGGACGGATTTGCCTGTGTCTACTCCGGTCGAGGGCCTCGACCGGCTACATACTGCTGTCGAGCGGCAACCGACTGGCCTCGACGGCCTACACGCGATGGCGAAGACTGCGAGTAAGAAATCCAAGACGGGCCTTCGGGAAAAGCCTGAGATTGATCCGGTTGAAAAACTACGACAACGCGAAGCCCAAATCCATGAAGCGGAGTTGATCCACCAAGGGGAATCGACCGCTAAACCGGACGCATCCACCCGCCGAGAAACCCAGGCGCGTGAACTCCTGCAAGGTATCACGCAACTAGAAGCGTTTCGCGACGCAACGCACAAGTGGTCACGTGGCAAGAGTATCTGCTGGGAAGGGGCGTGGCTTGGCGCCGTTGCTCCCATGGCGGCCGGAACCGTTCAACGCTTTCGGCGGCCTATGTTGGTTATCCTTGCTCAACATCAAGACGCTGAAACGGTGGCCCGAGATCTGGACTTCTTCCTCGACCGCAACTGCGATGTGTTTCCGCCCTCGTCTGACGATATCGACGTAGACTCTCTCCAACAGCAGGAAGTCATCCAACGATTGCAAGTGCTTTCTAGACTGGATGCATGCCAGACGCAACGCAGTAACGTCTCCAACACCAACGTCGATATCCCCGTCATCGTAACTACTATTCCTGCCCTCATGCATCGAGTGCCTAGCCCACAACAACTCAGGCAAGACCGCCGCAGTCTGAGCGTTGGCGAGCGGGTCGATTTGGCGGATCTGAAACGTTGGCTCGCATCGACTGGCTACCGCACCACGACGAGCGTGCAATTGCCCGGCGAATTTACCGCCCGCGGCGGAATCCTCGACGTCTACCCTCCAGACTGCGGCGAACCTAGGCGCATCGAATGGTTTGACGACCAGATCGAGTCCATACGCAGCTTCGATTCGGTGACCCAACGATCCCTTAGTCGTATGGACCGAGTCGATTTGATCGCTGCCAACGAAGCCACCAAAGAGGAAGCATCGCTGCTCGACTACCTGCCCAAGGACACAATGGTTTTACTGAGCGAACCCATCGCGGCCATCTACAATGCCAATGCGTTCAAGGCCAGGATTCCATTCCCCGAACGCTTCCGCGATCCGAACGAAATTTACTCCGAAATAGTAAAGTACGCTTTTGCGCAGATCACCCTATTGGCGGGCGAAGGATTTTTGGGCGAATTGCTGCGAATTCCGATCGGCGATGTGCAACGCATTGGCGGCGAACTCGAAAACATTGCCAAGGACATCGATGGCGCCCTGGGAAGTGACCGCTCCGCGTTGATCGCATGCATCAATGAAGGGGAGTTGAGCCGCCTCAACGATTTGATGCAAAACAGCATCGCCTTCAAAACGGGGCGGGTAAGGCTTGAACTAGGACTGCTCAGCAGCGGATTCGAATTGCAACCCAAGGGGCCGTTTGTTCTCACGGTCAATCAGTTGCTCAAGCGTTCGACGTTGC
>JAYTVM010000582.1:0-9539 GCA_043743995.1 Pirellula sp.
ACGCAAGGGTCTTTCGGCACCCCTGCAGCCTGAGATTCCTAATTTGCCCGCGGGCAGTATCACAACGCAAGCCGGTGTCGACCCGACGATTGCAGCCGATGCTTTGGTTGCCACTCGACGCGGTGCGATTGTCAACGTGCCGATTCGCATTACCGACAATGCGGCAGGACTGTGGGGTGTGGATGTATTCCTAAGCTACAACACCAACGTGCTCGATCTGCCGAACGGACTCAACGCAGGTGGGGCAGTGATCGCTGGGATGTTCAACGTTGAGGGTGGTTGGTCAATCGACTCGTTTACCGATGACGCCAACGGCACAGTCCGCATGGCCATCTATCGTGCCTCACCCTCCACCTCGACCGTGGGTGCCATCTCCCACGTTGCATTCCAAGTCAAACCCGGTGCAGCTTTGGGAGTCTCGCCTATCGTTGTGAATGGTTACATCAATGTACCACCTTTTAGCTTTAGCTTTGTGAGCGGCTCGGTCGAGGTCATTAACAGTCCTCCAACAGCAATCCAGCTTAATCAAAATACGGTTTTCGAAAACACGAGCACGTCCGCTGCCGATTTGCTCTTTGGCCAATTGGGAGCCAGTGATCTCGATCCCATCGACACCCACGTATTCACCTTAGCAACCGGAGCCGGGGACACAGATAATGCACGTTTCCGAATTGTCGATGACAGAGTCTACTTGAAACAGGGTCAAACGCTCGACTATGAGACTCAGCCCAACTATTCCATTCGTGCTCGGGTCACCGATACAGCGGGTGCAACTTTCGAGCAAACACTCAACCTAGTGGTCCAGAACGTCATCGAGATCGTCGGGTCACCAATAGTCAACAACAACGCGTTGCAACGCTCGCAGGTCAATTCGGTGAAGCTAACTTTCGATGGTCCCGTTGTATTCAGTTCGGGTGCATTCGAGGTTTTGTTGCGTGGCAGCCCAGGCGGTACGGTTGCGGTGAACGCTCAATCGACAGCAGGGACCAACGGTCAGACCATCGTAACGCTCACATTCAGCGGTGCATTGACTCGCAACGGAGCCTTGCTCGATGGTAACTATGAAATACTAGTTCACGGAGCCAGCATTGTAGGTTGGCGAGGAAATGACTATTCGTTTGGTACTCAGTCTGCGGACAATTTTTACGCATACTTCGGGGATACCAATGGCGATCGCGCGGTTGGGATTGCTGAGTTCGGTCAGTTTAGGGCGACGTTTGGTAAGACGTCTGCCGACGCAGGTTACAACGAACTGTTTGATTACGAGGGTTTCGTGAACGGTGTTGGAGCCGTCGGTATCTCGGACTTTGGGCAATTCCGTTTCAGGTTTGGAAAAGTGTTTGGATTTGAATAGCTTTTAGGGGGAATTGATAATATGCATCAGAGACTTGGACGTTTTGTGTTTTTTGGAATGCTCGTGATCGCATTGGATCGATTGGCTTCGGCCGATGTTATGTTCCAAATCGATATGGACACCATTCTTGACGGAGTACAGAATACTCGGTCCGTTAGCGCTGGAACAGTGTTCGATGTTGGGCTGATCATGCAAATCACCGGTACCAACACAGTTGGAGGGTTCTCTGTTGGAATGAATTTCGATGCGTCTGAGGCAAACATATCCAACGTTGATACGAGTGGCCGCCCCAGCGGTTTTGCAAATGTGAATCCGATCGTTATCAATAACACTACGGGGACGGTACGTCCGTTTGATGGAATAAGTTTTGGGCCAGCGTTGACCAACTCTTTTCCAGGACTAATCGGTAAGTTCCAAGTGACTGCATTTGCGCCCATCACGGACGGGTTTGCCGACTTCACTCCAGCGTTTCAGATAAACGGGATAGATGGCGTTTCGGACGGTGTAACGTTTTTGAACTTACCGATCGGAGTAAATGGTGGCGTGTTTTTTCAAAGTGGCGCACTGAACATCACTGCGGTCCCGGAGCCTAGTTCCCTCTTCGCCAGTCTCATTGCTATGTCTGCTTGTTGGGTCTACCGTCTTCGACGACGATCGAGCTCAGTGAAATCATCCGTGGCGAGTACGTGTGATTAAGCGATTTCGAGAGTAGATTCCTACTAGGAAAACTCTAGTGTGCTTTTTCCGCAGGAAGTAGGTTTTTCTCCAGCTTCGCTTTGGTTTGAGCGTCCTCGATGGAGCGGAGCACTTTTGACTGAGCTTCGGCCATTGCTTTCATACCGAGCGCTTCGTAGGCAATTACCAGTTTGCTTCGTGTATCCATGCGACTGTTATCAATGCGAATCGCCAGTTCTAACTTATTCACGGCTTCCTTGGGGCGCTGCGCAGCCAACAGGGCCTCACCCCAAGTGTCAAGTATATCGGCGTTGTTTGGCGAAAGGGAACTTGCTTTGCTGACTAGTTCGATGGCTCGATCGGCGTTGGACGCTGAGATTGCAATCAAGCATGTTGCCAAATTGTTCAACCCATTAACGTTTTCGGGCTCCTTCGCGATCGCCATTTCCCAATACTTCTGCGCTTCCTTTAGGTTTCCGAGACTGAAGTAACCTTCGCCTATCAAAAGCAGGGAGGGGACGCTAGTGATACCGAGTTCTATTTGCTTCTTGAGCGATTCCATTAACTTCTTCGTTGGCTTTACCTTGTAGGCAAGAAGCTTTGCGATCTCACTCGAAAAACTCGGGTTGAGAGGATCCGTTTCCACCATTCTTTCTAAGAGACTCAGGTCCATTTCGAAATCCTCGTTTTCGTTCTTTCGAATGGATTTCACATAGAGCAGTCGCCGGATCTCAGACAATTGCCTGACGGTCCGTTCTCCCCCTAGGTTTTGACGCAATCCTTCTTCAAGGACTTCAGCAGCTTGTTCTAATCGGTTGGCTAATAGCCTTGCATCGGCGACCGCCAATCGATCCGACTCTTTCTCCATGGGGAAATTGATTTTCGACAAAAAATAATCTTCTGCTTGGTTTGCGGTCGATAGCCTTCCTTCGTTATCGCCAATCCTGGCATACAGTCTTGCGAGGTCCAACGTGAATTCAGGCTTTGCAGAGATTGATTGTTTTGCGATCTCGACCGCTTTTCGGTAGTCACCTTGCTCCTCAAGAAGTCGAGCATAAAGAAACAGCAAACGGAAGTCCGCATCTTTCCATGTGCGGGCCTTTTCAAGGTGGCTGATTAGTTCTTGCTTGGTGAAGGCTTTGTCCTCACCTTGATGGATGATAATCGTTTTGGCGAGCCACGCGTTCGCTTGTGGAAAGTTACCCAATTGGCTACGGGCAACCTCTTGCATTTCCCGTTCGGCTCGTTCGTTTTGTTCCGACAAACACAAGACCATACCCAGACGGTATTTAACCAATTGATTGCTTGGTTCGATGGAAAGAAAGCGTTTGCTAAGTAATTCAAGGTATCGTATTGTGCTGTCGGAAATAGGTGGGACAGCCTCGTTCGCAATCGCTGCGGCTCCGAGGGCTTTGCTGAAATCGACTTCTTGCTTTTGTTGGCACGCGATCTCGAGTGCCTTGGTAGAGCACAGTCGTAAGCTATCGTCGAAAAACAATTCTTTGGGACTGTCTTTGCGATGGAACAAACATAAACCGAGTTTGAAATAAAGGGCAGCCAACAAAATCACAGAGGGCAGATGCAAAAAGAAACTGGGCCAGCTTCGCGACCATTTCCAACCCCGGCAAGCGTCGATCATGCTGCCCATCGCACCGATGGGATGAAATAGCATCTCAAGAAGTCCAACAAGCATCCAATCGATATCCGTCCGAAACGAAGGCTTCTTGCCTGCCAGCTTGACATGCGTTCTCCAGCGAAGTGCGACTTTATTCTGGGTAGGCACTCGAAGTATCAAATTGGGCAGGCCACACAGCCAGTTCCAACCGAAGGCACACAATGGGGAATCCGGATTGAAGTGCTCAAAAGGAATCGGTTTGAAGATGGTAGCGAAAAACTGATCTAGGCTAATGATCAAAACCACTCCGATCAAAAAAAGCCCACACTCAATTCCATAGGACCATGCGTACCAAGTCTCGTTCCGATTTGCCAGGGTGGACAGGGAAACCCACCCAACACTTCGCACAGTCATCCACACGATGCAAGACAATCCGATGGCAATGCAGGAGGTCAATAGCGCGCGTCGAAACGCGAGTATGCAAAAAAAGGAAACCCCCAATAGACTGACAGCGCTATCCCATGTACCGATAGTAGAAAAGTGATCTGCAATTCCATGTCGGAATAAAATGGTCTGATCCGACGTCGCATGTGCTTGGCCGGCCGCGTCCGCCAAGAGGGACGTTGTCGCGATGGTAGTCGATTCCAACCAATCGAATTGGCCGCGATTCGCCATGACTTCGATGCCAAAAGGGACCAAAAGCACAAGACCGAGAAATAACGGATGCCAAAACGAATCACCTCGGATTCTTGCCATACTCCAACCTGCAAGCAGGGTGCTGCAAGCGACCCCGCTCCATAGGGGATTTGATAGCACGACACTTAAGCCTATCAGTAGCGCAGTAATCGCAAACAACAGCTTGGCAAAGCCTGTTCGAAATCGAGTTTTGTGCCCACGCCAATTCGATCGGGCTAACGCAATCGCCAGCCCCATGATTACAAAAGCAAAGCAAATTCCACGATCGAAGGAGGAAAACAGATTCCTCCAAAAGTCCAGTCCTGAGACAATAGCCATGCTTGCGAGCACCAAAGCAGCCAGGTCGAACCAAACAAGGAATGAGCCCTCCCGATTTGTGTTCATGCGTTGCGATTCACGGGCTAACGCTGAATCTGCAGTCGGTTGGAGTGTTTTCATCGGATCGATTCTTTACTTAATCGCGGGCATTGCTTGCAAAATTAAAGCAACTGCGTTCGATTGCACCGTGCCTATATTGTAAGTCCAAATCCAATTATTCTTTGGCTTTTAAGTTCAAATGGTTCCTGTACCTAGGATGGAGAACGCAGTCCTACCATTTCTAATAGTTTTAACGCATTGGTCGTCGGCGTTACACCCGGACGCATAATGTAATCAAAGCGCATCACTTGCTGACCCTGGATTATTTCAAAGTGCTCCCGAAAGTGCACGACTTGTGCAATGCGTCCTATGCTCTCGTTTCCGGCCATTTCGAGGTCGTGTGTGCTGGTGATCACGATGCAGCCACATTCGACCAATTTGTCCAACACATGTTCCACTGCGATTTGGCGTTCTCGCGAATTCGTACCTTGAAGGATTTCATCGAGCAAGACGAGCATTTGTTTGCCGTCTGCATGGTTCTCCTTTTGTGCGGAATCGACCACGCTTCGCAATCGTTTTAGTTCCGCCATAAAGAATGAAACGCCATCCTGCAGGCTGTCTTGGACTCGAATACTCGAGGCCAGTTCGCAAACCGCGCCTGACCAGCTCCGGGCGCATACCGGTGCCCCAAGTCGCGATAACATGGAATTCACTCCGATCGATCGAAGCAGAGTTGACTTGCCAGCCATGTTGCTGCCTGTCACCAACAACAGAGGCTTTTCGCGAGTGATCGTTACGCTATTTGGAACTTGACTTTCGTCCTTAAGCAACGGATGAGCTACGCCCAATATTTCAAGCATTGGAGCTGTGCTCGCGCTCATTGCATCCTTGTCAATCGATTTTGGAAAGGCCCAGGAGCGATATTCGTCGGCGATGGTAGCTGCGGAGAATAGCGTTTCCGTCATTCCGATGGCTTCCAGCCATCCCGAGGAGCGGGCTCCGAATTTCATCTTCCAGCGCTCCAGCAGCTCTAGGACTCGAACGTCCCATAGAAAAGCAATCTGCAAAAGCAGATAGGGGATGAACAGCAGAGGACTGCGTTGCATTCCGGCCAAAGCCATGATGCGCTGCAGTTGCGAGAGGGCGTATTCTGCGGAATGACTTTCGTCAAAGCACTTTGCGCGAATGCGCGAAAGCAACCCTTGTTTCGACTCAAGCTTCTTGATGGCTCGAATCATATTCAGCAGCGATTGCAATTCCCGATTGGCTGTCCCTATATTGACAAAGATATCGTGAATTGGACCAATAATTACCATAGTGAGCAAGAAATTGACCGCAGCCCCACCCAATACCATACCCAATCCTACATATTGTCCGAGTTCGTATCCTTGAAACTGGAAGGCAACAATCAACACAATTCCTGTGACGAGCACAACAGGACTTAGCCAGGACAGCCATTGGATCCACGGACGTTTCGCAAAATGAAATCCATCCAGACACCAATCGGCGAGCCCCTCCGGGCTTGCTTGTTGGTTTCGATAGTCGCACGTCGTTTCGAAAAACGATTCGCGCCAAGCCCGATTCTTCGCGAGTTCTTGAACGGCGGCTTGACGTTCTTCGATACATTCCGAGGGTGCCCAGTTGGTTAACCATTCGCATAGATTCTTGGCCCCCGACTGAGTCATAGCTAGCGAGCACCATCGGTATAGGCTCCTGTCACCGAACAAGTCCAGGTCACGACTCAGTTCCGTGTAATATCCCTTGCAGAATTCTTCGGTAGGCATTGGAGCTAACTCAACCCAATTTCGATGGCAACGGGCGAGCAGGCGGCGGTAACCATAGAGCCGCTGGCGAAACTGGGAAGCGAACCAAAGATTCATTTCATGCCAAGTTGCTGCCGCAAGAAACCCTACAAAAAGCAGAATGCCAATTTTCCAACTCCAACCGCTCGCCTCGTTGAGGGCAATCCCACCCGTGATCAAGGCCAATCCAGGCAGTGCCAGCCCCAACCGAATCCAAATGAGACGCTGCATGATACGGCTTCGATCTCGGATTTTCGACTCGAGCGATCGTACGTGGAGTAGGTAGACGTCAGCGGCCAGCATGGGTTGTTTTGAATCGGATTTCATAAGAAGCGATTCTAAAAGTGAAACTGTGTTTCCAAAATGGCATTTCAACTCTTGGAGCGATTTCCTCTTGTTTTAGGTGGGCAATTCCTGGTATTCCTTGCCACTGACGCACACGGGATACGCAACTTTCGGGATTTTTTTGGCGTCGGAATGAGAACGAAACGCATGAATCCAAGTACCGATCAACGAAATACCCAATCCCAAACACTTCTTGCTACTAGCGTATTCCTGGGTTCCCTATTTTGCTTTGGAGCGAGCGGATGCACGCGTTTTGCCCAAAACGGAACGGGCGTAACTCTCTACCAGCAGGGGCGTTACGCGGAAGCACTTCAGAGCTTTGAGCAGGCCAAGCAATCGGACCCAACCAATTCGGATACCTATTACAATCTCGCCTCAACCTACCATCGCTTGGGTACGGCCGCGAAAGATCAGAAAATGCTCGACAACGCCGAAGCGATCTACAATCAAGCCTTGGAGTTATCGCCAAATCACGTGGAATGCCATAGAGCCTTAGCAGTCCTCTTAGTCGAAACAGGCCGCTCGGACAAAGCATTTACGTTGCTGAAACGATGGGCTCAGCGCAGTCCAAGCGTCTCCGATGCAAGAGTAGAATTGGCAAAACTCCACCAAGAGTTTAGCCAAACCAAAATCTCTGAGCAGTATCTCGACGAAGCCTTGGCCATGGATCCAAACAACGCAAGGGCGTGGGCCGAACGTGGCCGTTTGCGTGAAAATTCTGGTGAGTTAATGCAGGCCGTTCAAAACTACCAGCAAAGCATTGCGCTCAATTCTCTGCAACCCGATCTCTATCAGCGAATCGGAGCCCTCAACGTTCGTCTAACCCAAAATGTGTTGTCAACTACTGGAACGAGCATCGCGGGAGCACAGGCCGCTCCTGGAAATCCAGCTTCCAAAACAGGCCTATCGCCAACACCAACCTTAAACGCGTCCGCTCCGTCGCCGACCAACTCAGCCTCCAACACGGCCATCCCGCCAGCACAAACTCGCTACTAATGCGAGGGGTAGTTTGAAATCTACCTATAATTTGAAATCTATCTATAAACTGTGTGGCACGCTCTGAGGTACGAAGGGCGTGGTGAATCGCTAGAGTTATTTGCCACACTTCCCACGCCCATCGCTAATCGCTTTGGGCGTGCCACACGGAAGCTTGGCCCGGTAGTCTTCTGTCTGCGGTTGCACGCGACGGCCTACACCTTTTGCAATTCTGGAACATTCCTTTTGTCTAAACAGGCGGAAATGTGCCGTACCGCTTGTCGTAATCTCGCTTCGTTTTCTACCAGCGACATTCGCAAATAGCCTTCGCCGACAGGCCCGAAGCCTCCCCCGGGACTCACCGCAACATTCCCGTGCTCCAGCAAATGCATCGCAAAATCGACCGAGTTCATTTGCGATGCCCAAGGCTCAGGGATCCTGGCCCACAGAAACATCCCGGCCTTCGGTACGTTTACTTGCCAGCCCAATCTGCGAAGTCCGTCGACTAAAACGTCACGTCGGCCTTGATAGATCAACGATTGCTTTTCCACCGTAGCTTCCGTATCCCGCAAAGCGACAATGGCCGCGATTTGGATCGCTTGAAACATGCCATAATCGTAATATCCCTTGATTGTGGCCAATCCCTTTACCATGTCCGCATTGCCGGCGCAAAAGCCAACTCGCCAACCTGCCATGTTGTAACCCTTGCTCATCGTCGTGAACTCGACTCCGACATCCTTCGCACCCGGTGCCGACAAAAAGGACGGCGGAACATAGCCATCGTACGCGACGTCCGCATAGGCGAAGTCACTTATGACCATTAGTCCGTACTTCTTAGCGAGTTTCACAACATCGACGAAAAACTCCGGCTCGACCGTAACCGTAGACGGGTTGTGCGGATAATTGATAATAAGGAGCTTGGGACGCGGGTAAAAATGCTCGCAAGCATAGGCGATATTGGAAAGGTACTTTTCCGTATTGGAAACGTCGAGAGCCACGACATTGCCAGACGCGAGAATGACCGCATACATGTGGGCTGGGAAATAGGGTGCAGGTATAATCGCCGTGTCGCCTGCCCCCATCAACGCCAAACACATATGCGAAAAGCCTTCTTTGGATCCCAAGCAAACGATGGCTTCCGTTTCCGGGTCCAAGCGGACGCCATACTTCCGAAGATATTTGCTGGTGCATTCGCGTCGCAAATTGAGGATTCCGTTAGCCTTGGAATAGCCATGGTTCCCAACATCCGACGCGGCTTCCGTTAGTTTTGCAATCACCAAAGGGTCCGGTGGATCGGACGGGTTCCCCATCCCCATGTCGATGACATCCTGACCCGCCCGCCTCTTTTGGTACAACAAATTATTGATGCGGCCAAAAAGATACGGGGGCAATCGGTGAACTCGTGGAGCCCACTCCACTTTGAAATTGCTATCGGCCATGAAAATAGGTTTTTCGTTACAATTGTAGGTAGATCAAGCCAGCCTGGATTTTGCAATAGATAGGATACGGCACTCAATGGTTCGAATAAAGTCTGAAATTCAGTCCCACTCCTCCAATCAACCTTTTTTAAGCCTAGTATTACGGCTTTTGATACCGTCCGTTCCGATTTTGGGCGAAGCGAGGCTTTGTCAAACAGGAAAACGTGGGTAGCCACGCTTGCCAAAGCGTGGGTGAACTGCGAGAAACGATCTCGCTCCCCACGGTCTCCGCGACCGTGGCT
>JAYTVM010000583.1:0-9508 GCA_043743995.1 Pirellula sp.
ACAATTTCGTATTCCCCAGGCGAGTGCCCTTCCGGATCCGATGGCAGAAACTTTGTTTTGGCCGATTGCAAACAATGCCCAGCAGTTGGCCAGCGGACGAATGACGAATCAGCTTTCACTATCTCAAACTGTCCCATGGCCGGAGAAGTTACGTACTCAAGCCAAAGTAGCGGCCAGAGAAGTCGGGATGGCTCAAGCTGAAATGCGAGAGATCGAACGCGAGATCGTCGAATCGGTGCGTTTGTCTTATTATGAAGTTTGGTTTTCAGGACAAGCTTATCGAATTGTCAATGAAAATCGAAAACTCGCCGAGCAAATCGTCAAGTTTGCACAGAATCGGTTTCGCTCAGGTGGCTCTCAACAAGATGTCATTCGCGCTGAATTGGAAGTCGAGAAACGCGATCAACAACTCTTAGAACTCAGCCAGCAACTCGAAGTTGCTCAAGCCGACTTAGCAACGCTCGTTCAGCAACCACTGAAATTCTCAATTGAAACTACGCAAGCGTTGCCATTGAGCGATGTTTCTACACAACTGGATAGACTTTTGGCGACTGCCGAGAAATGTAACCCCACCCTACAGAGCTTGGCGGGGCAAATTCAGCGCGACTTGCAAAAGCAGCGTTTGGCAACTCTCCAAAAATATCCAGACCTGACCTACGGCGTTCAATATGGCATGATGAGTACAAGCCAAGCGATCAGTCCAGTTGCCGATGGCATCGACAACATCAGTTTTTCCGTTGGCACGACGCTTCCGATTTGGAAAAAGAAGATCCAAGCTGGAATCTGCCAAGCGGCCTCCGAGAGGAATAGCTCAGCTCAACTTCACCAATCCGAATCGAACTCGATCGCCGGTCGCTTGCGTAGGCTCGTTCAACAAGCTCATTCGCTTGACAAACAACGCACGCTTTATGTTGAAAAACTCATCCCGAGGGCGGAGCAAGCTTTTGAAATCTCGCAATCTGAATACACGGTTGGAAAGATTTCCTTCATTCAGTTGATCGACAACTTCTCAGAAGTCTTAATTTTCCGAGTCGAGGTCGCCCGCATTGAAGCCTCGTTGGCTGGCATTTTAGCGCAGATCGAACGAACGGTCGGATGCGAAAATGTATCTAATTTTGAGTAGGATGCACTGAGTTTTGCGTCATCGCATTCGCCATGGACGGTGAATTTTCACCGTCCATTACAGCCAACCTACTTCGCAATTGATTGAATGTCGTCATCATTCGTCCCCTAAAACAAATCGATCTCAGTACGCTACGATCAACATTTTTCAAAGTTTAATTTGAATGTAATCAAAAGGTTCGTTCGAAGATTATTGCGGTCCACGATAGGCATCTTATGGAGCTCGGCGTTTGCAATCGCCACTTGCCTGCTCTAGTCCGACATACCATGGTTGCCTAATTGACCAAGTTTCGACGCGTCGGTCGGCGCGCACCAGACCGTCGAAGGCCGAAGTGAGATAGGGGCGTTTTCGCCGTCCTGCGACTGGATCCCTACAAGTACACGCAGAGCAAATGGCGGAATGACCATCGCCGCCCCCGCCGCATCAATGCAGACTTGAATCCAACTTCCTGAAGTTCATCCGGTGTAAGGCCGAAATTTCCCAGCCCAAACCATGTCGGCATTCCGACGGCTCCGAAAGAGACCGGTACGGCGTTCATCATCAAACATAACACAGCCACGGGCAAAGGCGGAAAGCCCAGCCCCACCAGGAGTGGCGCTGTCAGTGCGGCAGGTGTACCAAAGCCACTGACGCCCTCGACCAGAAATGAAAACGACCAACCGATAATCATCAGTTGTGCCACGCGGTTTGCAGTGATACTGTTCAGCCACCTAGTGGATTTTTTTCTGGCTAGCGGCAACGGTCTCGAACTCATCAAGCAAGTGAAGTCACGATTCCCATTGATCAAGATGCTCGTGATCTCAGCCTTCCAAGATTCACTGTTAAACGCGGTTAATCGATTTTCAGTCGCAATGATTGGCGTGCAGTGGAGGAGGGTTTTTTCGACATCCGAAATCGAGATTGGGCGAACTCGCTTCGACTCTGGGGCTTCGGTTTTTCCTTTCTTGAGCCCCGGTATCAGTCGTAGTGTTTCATACACCGCGGCTGGAATTAGCTGTTCGCTCGCGGCCCATTTGAAAAGTCTAGAGATGTATACCATCGCGCGATTGACGTACTGTCGTGTGCGAGGCTTTTTCCGAATGGGATGGACTTCTCGAATGAAAACTGCACGGACGGCTTTGTATTGCGACGTGCCGAAATCCTTCGCGGCAGTGTCTCCCTAAAGGTTGCGAAGTGGTTTCATCGTTAGCTTTATTCCCTTGTACTCTTTGTCGGCTACCTCTGACTTCACAAAGGCGAGGAAAGCAACAATCAGCTCGGAGACGGCGGGGTCTGGCTTTTTAGAATTTGAGAGTAAAAATGTTTCGGGAGTCGAGAGATACTCCGCGATTAGCCGGTTGTACCGTTTGCGTGAATCGGGAGCGTTGTGTTGACCGAGATAGAAGTCCCGTCGATTGATAGTAACGATTGCTTGTCCGCTTCCTCGATGGAGGCGATAGCTAGGCACCTTCGATTGCATGTTTGAACCCTATTTTCTAGAGTTATTTTCGGTAGACTACCGAAAATAACCAACTTCGAAACAGCGCTCTTCCACGTTGGAAGGTTACGTTTTATCAACGAATCGCTTGATAAACTCTCAGTGCCCCCGCAAGGACTCGAACCTTGGACCCGGTGATTAAGAGTCACCTGCTCTACCAACTGAGCTACAAGGGCGGGCAGGTGTGATTCGCGGATCGATCGCACACCAGAATGGGTATGTTAGCCACCTTGGCCCGTGTTGCAAGTGCAAGTGGCCCTTGTCCTACGCTCCCTCTGGCCTGGGAAGCTGTTTCGACCCATTAACTCGATTTTGCACCCCCTTACCCAGCCCCGTTTGGAAAAGTCTCAATTATTGCGTTGTTGCTTCGAGAATTTCACCAAACATCTGTTGACCGACTAGGCCAGAATTGCCGATACTTTAACCTAGGTAGTCTGGCTGGTCTTAGACCGGTTGGGCAATTCGTCCCACATACGATCTGGCACGTCGGCTGGAGGAGTTCATTTATTCAAATCGAAAGGGTTTCAACAATCGAACGCATTCAAACTAGGATCAACAATCAGATCCGTATCTCCCCCATCCGCGTCATTGGTCCCGATGGCACGCAATACGGGGTAATCACCACCGACGAGGCGCTAAACCGCGCTCGGGATGCGGGCTTGGATCTGGTCGAGGTTGCACCTAACGAAAAGCCGCCAGTTTGCCGAATTATGGACTTCGGTAAATACAAATATGAAAAAAGTAAGAAGTCTGGGCAACGTACCCACCAAACCAAAACAAAAGAAATTCGGCTTCGACCCAAAACCGGCGAACACGATATCGGTACCAAAGTCCGCCAAGCTATCGGTTTCCTAAAAGACAAAGACAAAGTCCAAGTCTCCGTCATCTTCCGTGGACGCGAAATGGCTCACGTCGATGAAGGTCGCCGCGTCATGGAAAACGTTCTTCAAGAACTAGCTGAATTTTCCAAGTTGGAACAGCCGCCCTTGCAACAAGGCAAGCGTATGATAGCTACGGTTGCCCCGAAATAGCCAGCTCGCATGGCAGGTACTCTCGCACAAATGAGGCTAGCGATTCACACGGCCGTGGTCTTCGGATCCGGTTTAAACGCAATGCCGTTCAACGAAGCCCCATTTCGCAAAAATTTCGTTTAACCGTTAGCCTGGGCGTACGTTAATGGTATCGAGTACGCCTTCGGCTGACTGTTAAACGATAAGGGCGGTGGCAAGACGTCGGTGTTTCTGGAATTTCTGGCGACATAACCAATTTAAATACGTTATTATTGAAAGGCACAACTCTCCCTTCACGAACGTAGACATTCGACAATTCCATGGACACCTCTCGTTTTGACGCTTCTTTCGATAAAACTTCGAAAACCCCGTTTGCCGACGCCTTGGCAATTCTGTTCCTTCGAGTCATCTTCATCACCGTCGCAGCAGGGGTAGGAGCCATTTGGGCCAGATCGCCAGATCTTCAAGTTTTAGGCCCCTTGATGCCCTATTTGATTTTCAGCGGTGTCCTTTTGGCCGCGTTCGGCGTGGTTGCCGCCGACATGTTGCTGCCACGAAAACGCATAGAAGTCATTTCGGCGGTCTATTTTGGGTTGTTGGTCGGTGTACTGCTTTCCTATCTGTTGACGATCGCTATGGATCCGATGTTAGAAAACAGTAGATTTAAGTCCTATATATCGCTCGCGACTATGACTATTTTTTGTTACACGTGCATTAGTTTGTTGCTTCAAACAAAGGACGATTTCCGTTTCGTGATTCCTTATGTTGAGTTCTCTCGTGACCTCAAAGGGATGAAGCCGTTGATCTTGGACACCAGCAGCATCATTGACGGACGACTGGCCGAACTCGCGGAAACCAGCATCCTCGATAGTCAACTGGTTATGCCTCGGTTTGTGCTGCTGGAATTGCAGACGATTGCCGATAGCTCGGACAAGTTGCGACGCGTCCGAGGGCGTCGAGGCTTGGATATCTTGAATCGCTTGCGCACCAGCGAAAAGATGGACTTCATGATGTACGACCGCGAATTGCCTGAATTCGCTGGCCAGCCGGTCGATATGAAGCTGGTACTGCTCGCCAAGCACCTCGACGGCAAGCTGGTCACGGGTGACTTCAACCTCAACAAAGTTGCCAAATTGCACAACGTCGAGGTGATCGACCTGAATCAAGTTGCCAGTGCACTTCGCCCTCAGTTTTTGCCCGGTGAAGGATTTCAAGTGCGAGTGGTAAAAACCGGCGAAGGCCAAGACCAGGGCATTGGCTATTTGGATGACGGTACGATGGTGGTTGTCGAAGGGGGCCGAGAACGTGTTAACCAAACCATCGGAGTTGTAGTGACAAGTACCCTGCAAACCCAAGCTGGCAGGATGATTTTTACCAAGTACGACGGGCCGGAGATTCGAATTCAATAGATGCAATCGGGTTCCGGACGGCGGATCTTCTTAACGCTGGGATGAATCCCAGCACTCCAAATTCACGGGACAAAATAGGCCGCGATGGCTTGATAGAGTTCACGTTGCCGGACGGGCTTGGAGACATAGCCATCCATTCCAGATTGCAGACACTGCTCGCGATCTCCTTTCATGGCACGTGCGGTCATAGCGATGATCGGAGTATGTCGTCCGAGCTTGCCTTCCAAAACTCGGATGCATGCGGTCGCCTCCAGTCCATCCATTTCTGGCATTTGCACGTCCATCAGTACTAGATCAAACGGCTGGGTTTCATAAGCGTGCACGGCCTCGCGACCATCCTTTGCAACTGTCACCACGTGCCCCCATTTTTGCAAGAGCGCTACGGCGAGTTTTTGGTTGGTTAGTCCGTCTTCGGCCAGCAGGATGTGCAGGGAGCGGATGGGTGGCAAGTCTTCCTTGGCTTGCACATCCACCCGTGCAGTTGCACGTTTGCCCAAGGCGAGCGCGTTCTCAATCGCGGTCAGCAGTTCCGATTGCTTGACCGGCTTCATCAAACGAGAGGCTACCCCGAGCTTGTCCCAACGTTCCGCGTCGCTGCTTGGGTCCCCAGAGGACAAAACAATAACTCCAACGTCGTCGAGTCTTGGATTCCGCCTCATCCGTTCGACCAACATGATCCCGTCCATCTCTGGCATGTGCATGTCAGTCAACAGAAGCGGGATGGGAACACCGGGCAGTTCCAGTTGTTCAAGGGCTTCCAAAGCGGAGGCAGCGACTTGCGGAATCATGCCCCAGCCTCGCACCATTTCTTGGATGATATGGCGATTGGTGGCATTGTCATCAACGATCAGGACGTTCGTGCCGTTCAAGAAGTCCGACCGCATATGGGATTTCCCAACGTGAACCTGTGCGCTTCGATCCAACCACACGGTGAAGGAGAAAGTACTTCCCTGATCCAATTCGCTCGTGAGTTCCAGCTTCCCCCCGAACAGAGAGACCATTCGTGAGGAGATGGCAAGCCCCAGCCCAGTTCCGCCGAAGCGGCGGGTTGTTGAGCTATCCGCCTGGGTGAAGGCATCAAAAATGAGTTTCTGTTTTTCCTGAGCAATTCCGATACCAGTATCGCTAACCGCAAAGAGTAGCAAAACCGCGTTTTCGTTTTGATCGGCACACGTAATCGTCAATAGGATTTCACCTCGCTCGGTGAATTTGATAGCATTGCCCACTAAGTTCACAATGATTTGTCGCAAGCGAACGGCATCACTGACCAGGATGTCCGGAATATCGCTGCCAATATGGTATGCCAACTCCAAGCCCTTGCTGTGTGCTCGCAATGCCAATGACTTCACTGCGTCTCCGACGGTATCCCAAAGTGGGAAATCGACGTGCTCCAGTTTCATTTTCCCGGCTTCGATCTTTGAGAAATCGAGTATCTCATTGATGATCGCCAACAACGATTCGCCGGACTCAAGAACCATCGTCAAGTATTCGCGTTGGGTGGCAGGTAGTTCGGTGCCCAGCACGAGTTCCGTCATCCCCAAGATGGCATTCATTGGTGTGCGGATCTCGTGGCTCATGTTTGCGAGAAAATCGCTCTTCGCGCGACTGGTCGCTTCGGCGGCGTCCTTCGCAGCGCGTAGAGAGTCTTCCAGTCCCTTGCGGGCGGTGATATCGATTACGGATGCCAAGGCAAAGACACCGTCCTCGGTCTCAAGTGGACTGAGACCAATCTCGATGGAAACGCTGGTGCCGTCCTTTCGAATTCCTTTCAGTTCACGCCCTGAACCCATCGAGCGCACCTCTGGGTTCTCAAAATAGCTAGTGCGAAGCTTCGGATGCGAATCGCGAATAGGGAGCGGAACTAATATTTCAATCGATTGACCGATCAATTCGTCGCGATGGTAGCCAAACATTTTTCCAGCTTGCGAATTCACCAAGATGATCTTACCGTCGCGATCGACCATAAGGAGCGCGTTGAGCGAGGCCTCGACGACTAATCGAAAGCGTTCATCCGCCAGTCGCCTCTCGGTGATATCGCGAGATATTCCAAACGTACCGACAATCCTGCCCGTCTCATCGAACAACGGAAATTTCGACGTTGCGACCCATGTACGACGACCATCCGACCAGGTTTCGCGTTCTTCCTTGTCGATCACTCGTTGTTGGGAGTTCATCAGCTTTAGCTCATCCGCCTGGGCGCGCTCGGCATGTTCGAGCGTAAAAAACTCGAAGTCTGTTTTACCAACCGCCGATTGCGGATCGGTAAGACCGAATCGATCCGCGAGGGCCTTGCTGATCCGAAGGAAACGACTATTCAAATCCTTGAAGTAGATGCTGTCTGGAAGATTCGCCATCAGTGTTTGCAATAAGAAGCGCTCGTGACGCAAGGCGACTTCCGCCCGCTTGCTTTCCGTCACATCTTTGGCAATACCGAGAAAGCCTGTCATTTCACCGGACGAATCCTTCAGCGCCGTAACGACCAGATTCACCGTTAAATGACTACCGTCTTTACGAACATAGGTCCACTCGCGCTCTTCGTGTTTGCCTTGTCTTGCAACCTCGACAAACACGTCAAACCCCTGAATCGGTCGGCCGAAATCGCTAGTCAGTCTATCACCGTGCCCTCGGACTTCGGACTCCAAATGGATTACCGATGGCGTCTGACGGCCTACCATTTCCGCGGCCCGATATTGAAGCATTCGTTCTGCGCCCGAATTGAATACGGTGATTTGCCCAGACATATCCGTGGCAATGATGGAAACCTGTGTTGCCGAATCGAGAACCGCCTGAAATCGATTCGTGAGCGCGTTGAGTGCTTCCTGCGTTCGCGCGCGGAGATGTTCTGTTCGCTGTCGGCGATAGTGCAACACGATGCTTGCCACCAGGGCGATTGCAAACAAACCGAGCCAAACCAGAAAGATTTGCTCAACGAAAACGAGTGACGCGTATGCCTCAGCGACGTCAACTTCGCGTGCAACCCCGAATTCGTAGGCTGGCAGCCAACGCCAAGCACCCACCACCGGCACGCCGCGGTAATCGCGATAACCTGTTACATCTACTCCTTTCTGGCCTTGGGTCGCGCTTGCCGCCATCCGAGTCAGCTGCCACAACTCTCTGTCGACCGCAGGACGAAAACCTTCGGTCAAATTACCTCCCGGATCTCGCAGTATTACCTCAAGCACGGAGCGACTTTCTGGGTCTTGAGAGATTAGTTTCAATTGACGTAATTGATCATTAAATCGGCTGTCGGTTAGCAGCAACCCATTCTTGTCAAAGGCATAGGTCTCACCTGTTTCGCCCGGCCTAGCTGTTTCCAAGGCGCGAGCAAATGGACCGGAGGTTCGCAATCGAAAAGCAAGTACGGCAATGACTGTCCCCTGGCTATCCCGGATGGGAGTGGCGACCAATAGCGTGGTTTGCTTTTGTTGAAGCAGACCATTTTCATCGGGCAATGCGATGTTGGAAACAAACGGCCATGTGACCGCCGTGTCTCCTTGAAATACGCGATGAATGGCTTCCATCGGCTTCGCCTCGAGCGTAAGTCCCAATGCCGAGTCCAGGAGAGTGGCGACCTGTCGCCCCTGTCGGTTAAGCACGACAAAACCAACGAATTCATGCGACTTGCAGACCGGCGATAATCGCCTTCGAAGCCCCTTCAGCTCGTCGCTTGCGAGCACGCGATCACGTTGCCAGTCGCTTTGGATAGGCGAATTCATAAACGCGATGATCTCGTTCTGCACCCCCGCTTCGCCAGCCCAGCTCTGTGCTGTTTTCTGTTGGTCATCGAGCCACGTCTCCAAGGCGAGAACACACGTATCTACCTCGGAATTAAGGCGAGCCTCCAAGCCTTCCGTCGACATTTGCCGGATGGCCGCCAAACCAATCCAACCGACCAACCAAGTCAGAGCGGCGGCCAACGCAATCGCAAGGGTAGTGGTTGAAATCCACGAACGCCATTGCGAGCGCCATCGATGGCGATTGGGCAATTGCGAAAGCATCGCTAAATCCTCAGTGCCGAATATGGAACTCTTGCCGGATGGCTTGACTCAGTCGTTCTAGTTCTTGAAGCAGTGTATTGTAGGCTAACTCGATTTCCTCCGGGCTGTTCGATGGCTGCAATTGCTCGAAATGCCAAGCCGCATCAAAAATCGCTTGAGCGCAGAAATTGGAGGAAGCCCCTTTTAACGTATGCGCTACTTTGGTCGCAGCGATGATATCGTTCTGCTGCATTGCTTGGGAAATCGCGATCGATAGCTCCGACGATTCATTCAAGTAGATTCTTGCCAAATCATCGAGTAACTCTTGGTCTCCTTCGACCCCTTCCAAAGCTCTATCCATATCGAAAACGCTAGTCATCGTTGATTGCCTCAAGAGAGTAGAATCGATCACTAATCCAACGGAACGACATTTTTTATCATTGTAATGGAATTCCCAAGAACATTATGTGTCACCACATCCATAAAACTGCGAATCAGAAGCAAACCTCGGC
>JAYTVM010000584.1:0-9507 GCA_043743995.1 Pirellula sp.
GGTTTCATGCGCTTCATGCCAGGGGTTCCGACCATTTGCTCTAGTTCGACTGTCCCAGATTGGTTTTCGCGACCGGAATTAGCGGGAGAGCGAGGCTCCTGCCGAGCTAAATTCCTGCGAAAGCTCGGCAGGAGCCTCGCCCTCCCGTTCGAATAAGTACCTATCAAGTACAGTCGAACTAGAGAAAAGGCGACCTAGAGAAAAGGAGACCATCCTCCGAGTTGAACTCGGGGGCATTTGGTATGTTCGTCAAGCCTACTTTTTTGCCTTCAACTCGTTAGCTAGTTGCTTGAGTTTTGCTTGATCGCTGGGGTTGTCCGGAAGTGGTTTGTCGTGGAATGCAGGTAGCAGTTTTTCCCAAACGACGTTTAGCTCGGCTTGCATGTCACCCGTGTTCGCCGTGATTGCGCTGACTGCGTCTAACTTTGGCAGCACAATACAGAACTGTCCGTCTTTACCGTCACCGCGATAGGCGTCATGTCTGCATCGCCAAAACTGAAATCCGTATCCTTGATCCCAATCGCGGCTTGGATCGCTGCCGTTGGAAACCTGTTTTGAAGTTGCTTGTTCAATCCATTCAGCTGGCACAAGTTGCTTGCCTTGCCAAGCACCCCTTTGCAAGTAAAGTTGCCCGAACTTGGCGATGTCCTCGGTTCTAACAAAGAGTCCGTAGCCGCCCAGGGAGATTCCTTCAGGACTACTGTCCCATTTCGGCTGAACGATACCCAATGGATTGAATAACCGAGGCCTCAGGTAATCGAGCACCGTTTCTCCCGTCACCTTTTGCACGATAGCTGACAACATGTAAGTTGCTGGCGTGTTGTATTTAAAGTGTGTCCCAGGTTTGTGTGGTACCGGATGATTTAGAAACGCTTTTTTTCAATGCACTTCCGATTTCAAATTGACTTCGTCCTGATGGCCCGCCGACATTGAAAGTAGATCGCGTACTCGCATTGCCTTGAGATTGGACGATACCTCGGCTGGTGTTTCATCCGGAAAAAACTTGATCACAAGATCATCAACGCTTAGTTTTCCCTCGGCAACCGCCAACCCAACTGCCGTCGATGTAAAACTTTTGCTCAACGAAAAGAGCACGTGGGGTTTGTCTGCAGACTCTGGATTCCACCAAGCTTCTGCGACAACTTTTCCATGGCGTACCAACATGAAGCTGTGCATGGAGTTAATCTGACTATCTGCGTGTTCGATGAATTCAAGGACGTTTTTAGACGAAACCCCCTGCGATTCGGGTGTACTGCGAGGCAGTGCAGAATCTTGACCGTGCAAGGGAGGGACAACGCAAATCGCTATAAGCATCGAGAAAGGCAATGCAGATTTGATTTTCATGAAATTCTATCGCTTGAGAGGCAACGGCAATTGAATTAGTGACGTTGTATTCTAGCAAAAATGCGGTTCGGGTGGTGCTTTGCTGCACATGAACTTGATTTCTTGCCCTTATGGTTTTTTCTTCAAAGCGGGCCGGGTTGCACGTTCATATGTTATGCTCAACTTCCCCGATCGTCCGATTTCCGCCAACTTTTGATTCCGATCTCGAGCCGTTGAACCCGACAACGAAATGATTAGATCATTGAAACGAACGAATCCCTGAACCCCCATGATCTCGATACACCCAATCGTTGCGAATACTTCATGCGAGCCGTCTGGTCCATCGTGAATCAGAAAGTTGCTGTATACTTGCCACGCACCATTTTCTGGGGAGTTTGCACTGTGGACAACATACGTTGGAATCCATGCCTTTATAATATGCGATTGTTGGTCCGCAAGCCCCACGACCGAAGCTGTTTTGCCGTCTTGGCATGATACGCCGAATCGCAGGCATTGGAAATGCTGACGGATAGTTGCCCCTGCGTCGTTAACACCAGAGACATAACAGTCATAAATCGGGATAAGAAACCGACCCAGCGAATTGCCATTTGGGTACGCCCAAGTTTGTTGTTCGCCCACGGGTCGGCTGCCAATTTGAATCTTGATTGATCGCATCCAAGTTTTCCTTATAGATTATTGTTTTTGGCCGATGGTTCCTTAAGACAATAAACCGGGCCGAACATTAGCGTTATTATACGCTTTCGTTCGATAGGGGAGGATCGACGCCAAACAAAGCCCCAATTGATTGCCAAGAGAAACTCGGTTCCCCCGAAAAAGTTTGCAAAGTTGTCGGTGGCGCGTTAAATTCTCTGAGTCACATCTGACTGAATCTCGATTTTCACGCACAATCGGTTTGGAAAAGAATGAAATGCATTCGGTTTCTAAGTAAAAGATCCACAGTCGGGTGTTCTTTGTTGATGGCCTTCCTTGCCTTGACTGGACCATCATTGGCACAATTGCCTGAAAACACCGCGATCGCTTTCGAACAGATTGACGACCTTTCTCCCTACGAGGACTGGCTGCTACCATTTGTATGTATTCATGACATGAAGCTGTTGGACTTGATCAGTGGGGACAAGAATATCTCTGCCTATGGTTTCTTTAAGAGCGAGTCCGATAAAACGTTTGAAGTAATTTGCCTCGACTTGAGGATCCGAACTTTTGACAAACGTCGGCAGAACTTTGCTTCGATCGATCTTGCTGAGTATTCCAAAGAACTCCTGTCAAACAAGCGTCAACTGTTTTTTCGAGGCGACCGCAGCACAATGGAACGCTGGGTGGAATTGCTGGTCCTTGCTCGTGCGGCCTATCAACGCGGAGATTTTGATTCTTGCGGTCAATTTTTAGCTGCGGCTGCCGCTCAAAATCCGAGAGTGAAGTCCGCGGCTGCTGCCGACAATATGAGAGTGAATTTTGGCGTTGACTTTCGGGCAGCATTCGCCCGATCTGAATTTCGAGAAATCCTGCTTCTGCTCGGCGATTTGAAAGTAGCTCGACCGCAAATTCTTGCGAGGGTGAAGAAATTCTTTAAAGCGTTTCCGGAATCACAGTATTCGCAACAAGCCGGCGTTCTCGAGGACGAACTTATCGAGATGGTTGCTCAAGATGCGATGCATGAAACCCCGGAAAACATTTCAAGCTTGACGATGGACCAACAGATCAACGAATGGTTGTTTCAACTGAGGAATCAGAATGCGATTCAGGTTGGACCTGAGGGAAAATGGGACATTTTCTGGAAAGACTCAGTGCCGACCTACAATGCTTTAGTTAGGGATGACAATAGCGAAAGTCCGCCAAGTCCCGCGATGCAGTTAGTCAAAATCGGGAACTACGCGGTTCCGAAGTTGATAGAACATATCGGCGATTGCAAGCCAACACGATCAACTCCTTTTCAACGGGATGTCTATGTTTCGGAAAGGATACTGACGGTCGGGCAATGCGCCGAAATAATCTTGAGCAAGATCGCTGGTCAACCTTTCGGGGATGGGCAATCAAGGGAATTGGCTCGTCGACAAGCAAAGGCTTGGTGGGAAGAAGTCGTGGCAAAAGGTGAAAGGAAATACTTGATCGAGCGAGTTGCAAGCGGTGGAAAAGAGTCTGTCGATTCGTCGAGTACGCTGGCCGCGAAGTTTCCTGATGCGGCTTTCGATTGCATAGCGAAAGCCATTGATGAATCAAAGGACTCTCGGATCCAATCGACTTTGCTTGAAGTGATTGGTCAGTTGCCTTGCACGGAAAAGGTGACCGCATACCTTATGCACCAACTCAAAAACGCAAGCGAACTCGATACGAGATTGGTAGCTGCGCGCCTCATACTGCCTCGCGACCGTGATGCCGCGATCAACGCCATGATTCTAGAGTTTCACCAAATGTTAACTTACGATGCGGGTGGACATTGGGAATCCGAGGAACTGGCTTTAATTACCTTTCTGTCCAGATCCGATTCTCTCCCGGCGATTCAAAAGCTTCGAGAGGCTTACGATTCAAGGAAACCTGAGATAAGAACATCCATCATTCTATCGTTTCTCAACAAATCATGGGCGGCGGGAACGGATTCAAAACTTTCAGGGTTAATAGAAGAGCTTCTCGTGCACGCTCTTTCGGACACGGCGCAACGACTCGGATTCACACTCCAAAGGGACGAAGGCGTTTTTAAAAGTCCTCGCAATTGTGAGTTGGCAGGCTATGTGCTTGGCAGTATGTTGCCCTCAGAATACAAGTTCGAGTTTCCGTTGACTAAGGAAAAGCTCGACGAACAACGATTGTTTGCGATCAAATACTTGCGTGGCAAAAATCAGTTGACCGATTGATTGCGTGCCCCTGGCTTCATTCGCTTCATGCCAGGGGTTCTGACCATTTGCTCGAGAGATGGTATTGATCCCCCGAGTTGAACTCGGCGGCATTTAAAACTTTCATCGCCGTATTGAGCTGATTCGAATTTCTGCGTTTTAGCTGGGATGAAGCCAACTAATCCAGTTGCGCTGGGGCGGAAATTTCCTACGGCTTGGAGTACAATGGAGCTAGTGAAAACGAACTTTCGGATCGGTTTTGAAGGTGATTTTTGGTTTGGGCAAGGGATAAGGCGAGTGAGAAGGCTAATTTGGTTATCGCAGTGTTTTGCAGGCTTTCTCGTTTCTTGGCTGTCCCTGGGTTGCCAGTTAACCTTTTGTCAGGACGATCAGCCCGGTGCACTGGCAGCTCCCAACGCCCAACAGTTGGAGTTCTTTGAAAAAGAAATCCGTCCATTGCTGGCTGTGCATTGCTACGAGTGCCATAGCGCCAAGGCGAGTCGACTGAAAGCCGGGCTGCATCTGGACTCTCGCCCAGGAATGCTCCAAGGTGGGGATTCTGGACCAGCACTAGTTGCCTCCAACGTTGACGAAAGCCTAATCATTCAAGCGGTCCGGTACGAAACCTTTGAAATGCCGCCGAAAGGCAAATTGCCACCCAAAGATGTCGATGCATTGACGAAGTGGGTCGCCATGGGAGCACCTTGGCCTAAGGATGTTGAGTCCGCCGATGGCCCAGTGCGTGAAGTCTTTGATCTACAGAAACGCAAGGTCAGACATTGGGCGTGGCAACCCATTGAAAACTCGCCTCCACCTGCGGTTGTCGACCAAGCTTGGCCAACGAGTCCGATCGACACCTTTATTCTTTCGGGACTTGAAGGGGCCGGAATAAAGCCAGCAGCCAGTGCGGACAAATCCACTTTGGTCCGACGCCTTTTTTTCGATTTGATTGGGTTACCACCCACACCGGAGCAAGTGCAAAATTACTTGGGCAATACCAGCGAACTAGCCACCGAGCAACTCGTTGACCAGTTGCTTGAATCCCCTCATTTTGGAGAACGCTGGGGCAGGCACTGGCTGGACATTGTGCGGTTCGCAGAATCGCGAGGGCACGAATTCGACAACGATGCCCCCTACGCTTACCAATATCGGGACTACGTTATTCGAGCACTCAACGCGGACCTTCCCTACGATCAACTGATCTGTGAACACATTGCAGGCGACCTATTGAAATCGCCGCGCCTCAATCCGACCGAGCAATTCAATGAGTCGATCCTTGGCACTGGTTTCTGGCACCTCGGTGAATGGGTGCACTCGCCCGTCGACATTCGAAAAGACGAGACCGACCGGTTCGACAATATGATCGATGTCATGTCCAAAGCTTTTTTGGGCGTCACTGTTTCCTGTGCTCGTTGCCATGACCACAAGTTCGACGCGATCTCAACCGAAGACTACTACTCGCTTGCCGGCTTTCTGCAAAGCAGCGATTATCGTGAGGTTCCATTCGATTCGATTGAACACAACCGGAGCATCGGTATCCAACTTTCGGAGTTGGATGAGAAATATCGCAATCAAGTGTCCGAGGAGCTTGCGAGAGTTGCTCCATCGTCCGTGCAGGAATTGCAGCAACTCGCTGACTCGCACGAGGACCCGGGGCAAACCGAAGCGATTTCCGATTGTTTGATTGTCGACTACGCCGCTGTCTCGCCAAATGATTTTCAATCGGACGGTGAGTTGTTTGGAAAACGGCCGCGGCGAATCGGTGAAATCTATTTGTCTTTATTGGACGGGAAGGGCAAACTCGAATTTTCGCGATCCAACGCTGCAGCCAGCGACCAGTTCTGGAACGTAATGAAAAAGCAGGAAGCCAGCTCCCCGAATCAGAAGAGCAGCATCGCTGGATTGCCCCGAAGCGGTCGAACGTTGAGATCACCTACCTTTATGCTTCGCGATGGCAAGGTGCAGTGCAGACTCCAAGGCAAAGGCCACATCGTCGCTTGTGTTGATTCGCATCGCTTGATAGCGGGACCTCTGCATGGTGAAACTGTCCGCGGAATCCCGAAGGCAGACGGGTTGCAATGGGTCACGTTGAATTTGGGTCGATACATCGGACACCGTTTGCATTTGGAGTTCACCCCCGATGTCGATTCACTCCTGGAAGTCGAAGTTGTCGTTCAAGGAGCTAGTCCCGAGCAACTCAAGACGATCGAAGAATCGCATGCTCAGCTCACCAAGAAAGTCACCGAATACGATCAAGCCATCGAGACGTCGATCCAAGCGGATGCGACAGCCAAGGAATCGCTTGCCAAAATAGTAGAGAATTGGACAACCGAAAGGATTGCACTTCAGCAGCAAATTCGCATCTCGTCGCGCTTGGCGATGGCGATGATGGACGGAACAGGAGAAGAGGAGCATTTGCTCATTCGCGGTAGTTCCTCCAATCCAGGGCGCTTGGTCCCGCGTCGGTTTCTTTCTGCCGTAGATGGCACAGAGGTCATGCCGATCGAGGTTGGCAGCGGTCGTCTGCAGTTGGCAGAACGGATCAATGCCGTCGACAACCCACTAACGTCTCGTGTAATCGTAAATCGCATTTGGCATCACCTGATGGGCAGAGGAATCGTGCCCACGACCGACGATTTTGGGATGCTTGGGCAACGACCAACCCACCCGGAATTATTGGACCATCTTGCAAGCCAATTCCTGGTCGAGGGAAGATCCATCAAGAAAACGATCAGGACCATTGTCCTTTCCAAAACGTATCAAATGGATAGCCGAGCGAATGCATCCGCGATAGAGTCGGATCCTAAGAATCTTTGGTGGCACCATCATCCGCAGAAGCGTCTTGAGGGAGAGACGATCCGCGATGCGCTTTTGAGCATCTCGGGACGACTGGATCCAAGCATGTTTGGTCCCTCGATCCCTGTTCATTTGACTAACTTTATGGACGGCCGCGGTCGACCAAGCAAGAGCGGTCCGCTGGATGGCTCAAATCGTCGATCGATCTACCTGGAAGTTCGGCGAAATTTCCTATCACCCATGTTTATCGCCTTCGATACGCCAACTCCGTTCAGTTCGATGGGACGCCGCAATGTTTCCAATGTACCGGCGCAGGCCCTCATACTTATGAATGACCCTCTCGTCGCGGAGCTCGCGAAGGCATGGGCCAAACGGGCTTGCAATTCGGTTCCATTGGGCGAAGTGCAATCACCCGACGCTCGCGTAAAATGGATGATGATGACGGCTTTTGCCCGCGAGTCAAATGCTCTTGAACTCACCGCGGTTCGAAGTTTTCTAGAAAAGTATGCGACACAGAACGGACTAGCGATTGGCGATGAAGCGTTGTGGGAAGACTTTGCGCATGCCCTTGTCAATAAGAAGGAGTTTATCTTCCAAAGATAAGTCCTATGAATCATTGCAATCGATTTCGACCCACGCCAGTCAACCGCCGCGAGTTGCTGCAACGCTTCGGCAGCGGCTTTGGGCTGACAGCACTAACCGCCTTGATGCATGACCTGGCGTTTGGAAGCGAGCCGGGACAAACTCCCACTGAAGATCCAAAAAAGGGAATGCCAAACCATGGACCGCACCTTCCGGCGAAAGCCAAATCCGTGATATTTCTTTACATGGATGGCGGACCTTCGCAAGTCGACACCTTCGATCCTAAGCCGATGCTCGACAAGTACAACGGCAAAGATCCGGGCGAGTTTTTCAAGGTGGAGGCGACGCAGTTTAACAACAATGGCAAAGTGCTTGCCAGCCCATGGAAATTTCAACAATATGGGGAATGCGGCCTGCCGGTCAGCAGCCTTTTCCCTAACGTTGCCACCTGTGCCGACGATCTTTGCGTAGTGCGGTCGATGGTCTCAGAATTTCCGGAGCATACCTTTGCAAATTACTTTTTGCACACCGGCAGTGGACTCCAGGGCAGACCGAGCATGGGGGCATGGATCACGTATGGACTAGGTAGTGTGAACCAGAATCTGCCCGGTTTCGTTGTCGTCAATGGCGGATTAATACCGCCCGGTGGACTCGACTGCTTTGGGAGTGGTTTCTTGCCGGCGAGCTATCAAGGATCCGTGTTCAAGCCCACTGGAACCGCGGTGGCCAATGTTCAGCCTCTAGAAAAATCTGTCGAGCGTCAACGCAGTAAGCTTGATTTGGTGAATGAACTTGACCAATTGGCGAGCGATCAGTTCGGTACGCACGATGGCATCGAATCGGCCATCAAGAATTACGAATTGGCGTCTCAAATGCAAACAGCCATTCCTGAATTGATGGCAATAACCGGCGAAACAAAAGCAACGCAATCGATGTATGGGCTGGATGCCGCTTATGAACCAACGCGTATTTTCGCAGCGGAGTGCTTAATGGCACGTCGACTAGTGGAACGAGGAGTGCGGTTCATTGAGCTGACTTGCCCGAATGTGGGTGCGGATCGTTGGGATCAACATGCCAACCTCAAGGAGGGGCATGAAAACAACGCGCGTGCCGTCGACCAACCGATCGCAGCCTTGCTAAAGGACCTCAAACAACGAGGCTTGCTCGATTCTACGTTGGTCGTATGGTCGGGAGAATTTGGGCGAACCCCTTTTGCTCAAGGTGCAAACGGTCGCGATCACAATCCGTTCGGCTTTACACTATGGCTAGCAGGGGGAGGCTGCAAGGGCGGAACTGTCTACGGTCAGACCGATGAATGGGGCTACAAGGCTATCGAGGACCGCACGGAGATGCATGATCTCCATGCAACTATGTTGCACTTGCTCGGCGTCGATCACACGCGATCAACGTTTCGTTTCGGGGGGCGAGACATGCGACTGACCGATGTCAAGGGACATGTCGTGCACAAGATCGTTGCATAAGGCGAGCGGCATGCAGATAACTACTAGGCCAGGCCAGCGTGTGGCACGCCCAAAGCGATTAGCGATTAGCGGTGGGCGTGGGAAGTGTGGCAAATGACTCTAGTTCGACTGTACTAGATCCGCCGCCGATCTAAGTTGCACGGGGGTAGGCGTTTATGTTTACGCCAGTGATAAAGCCTTGCGAGTTGATTTCGTATTAAACGTTTCGTAATTCTTTGTGATACGACGCGGGCTGAATCGCATTCGTACCGCGTACGTATGATCGACGCGACTGCCACTCGCACCTGGTTGAATGTTATCGCCGGTGTCTTTTTTTTCCGCCAGCCGAGTTTCGACGTTTAGGAACCAACTTGCGATGAGGGACATTGTCTGGTGATGAGTAAGCGTACAGAGCCATCGGTCGAGATTTTCGCCGGGGGTGACCGAGCGACCGCGGTGCGGGCTAAGCCGACAGGCCCGTCGGTCCGGACTTTCGC
>JAYTVM010000585.1:0-1004 GCA_043743995.1 Pirellula sp.
CTAAGCATTCGGTCATGTTTTCTTGACTCGAAGGCATCGTCACATAGTCAATGGGCCATGAGTCTCCGACATTGGCAAAATGACGTTGAGCCGCGAATCGAACCATATCCGGTAATTCATTGCGATCCACGGTCGGCAAAGTCAGCGCTCGCAACTCGATGCTGCTTCTGCCAACACAGACGATTGCGTCGCCCGACCGCACTCCAACTTTCTTGAGCAGAGTTTGGATCGTTTCAAGCGTCTTTGGACTGCTGATCAATTCCTCGTTTAAGTCCAATTCTAAAGGACAACAAACGACATGCTCCAGGGCAACCCCGGCAAGACCTTTGGTTCCAACGGCGATGCGGATCTCGTTGGGAGTGCAATCGATAGTTACTATGCGTGACATGAATACCTTCGGCTAAGCCGACTGGGTCTAGTTGTTGATAAAGTGTTTTCTGTGACTAGCGACTGGTCGCCAACCCTTGCGATGTTTGCCCTAGTGTCGCTTGACTAAATCCACGCCCGAGATGATCCATCTTGCGATAGAGCGCCACGATCGGAATCTGTCCTGACGCGTCGATAACCGCCTCAGTACGGGCATATCCGGCGGTCTGCTCGAAATAACCGATGCTCTGCACTCGCATGACGTCTCCTCCACCGGTGACCAGTGGAGCAATCATCTGCATTTGTTGAAGCGAGATAATCCCCTCAACCATGGGCCACGTTTCAAATTTGCGATTTTGATTGTCCGCAGATTGGGAACGGGCTTCAATCAATTTGTCCAAAATCTCCGTCGTCATACCGGGCAATCCGGCAAGGATTTCCCGAGGAGCCTCATTAATACTAATTCGTCCGGGCAAAACTGTAGCCTCCACTGCCGTAAGTTTGTCCATGATCGTTGGCAAAAATAGAGCCATTGCAATCGGCGACGAGCTCAATGGTGAAGTAAACGTCACTTGTTCGCCATCGACGGTAGCCGAGAACTGCGCATCGATGAGGTCCAAAACCTGCTTGACTTTGCC
>JAYTVM010000586.1:0-1004 GCA_043743995.1 Pirellula sp.
GCAATTCCGTTGTTCTGGCTGATTCAGGTTTCGGTATTTTTTCCGTGGCCTACCACAGCAAGTGTTCCGGACATGACTTCCTGTTTCGGTTATCGATCAGTCGCTACAAGGCGCTTCGCAAACAAGCCCAGTTGGTCGATGAGGGCGAAGGCTACAAGACTTATCAACTCACTTGGCGGCCCAGTGTGAAGGACCGCAAAAGCAATCCGGAACTACCTGAAGATGCGGCGATCGAAGTCTTCGTGCATGAAGTCGAGCTAAAGAATGGCATGACGTTGGCGATGGTCAGCAGCCTGGAGATTGATGCGTTCACTGCGGCAGAACTCTACTGCCGTCGCTACGATGTGGAGTTTGATATCCGCGACTTAAAAGTCACGATGGATACGGAAAACATTCGCGCCAAGAGTGTCGAGATGGTGAAGAAGGAATTGATGACCTCGGTGGTCGCCTACAACCTGACGGCACAATTTCGGCGGCAAGCGGCTAAGCTAGCCAGTGTCGAACCACGTCGGTTGAGCTTTTCGGGTGTTTGGACGTCGTTTCGTGAGATCCTGCTTTACGGCAAAAGCACGACATTCGATGAATGGCTTGTGACGTATACCCAGGCGATAATCAGCGCGAGCCAACGGCTACTGCCCAATCGCAAGACAGCACGCTCGTACCCTCGCGTGGCGCATCCACGTCGACCCAAGACAACCAAATTCCAAAAGTCACTTCGCGGAAAAAAGAAGGACACGCCAGAAAAATTACCCCCAGATCAGCCATAAAGTAAGTGGCATTGGGCTAGCGCCAAGCGGCTTAGGATCGAACCTCAGCAGATTCTACCTCACCTTGCATTTGAATTCGATGGTTGCACCTTCACCCACCTTTAATTCTTTTGCTAATTTCCAAGTCAATCGCAGTGACTGACCATCGTTCTCTTCGGTTGTGAATTTGGCATCAGTGGTGCATTTTTGGCTATCAACGGTATATTCCAGTCGAGTAACGAGACTATCGGTGATGAT
>JAYTVM010000587.1:0-1007 GCA_043743995.1 Pirellula sp.
GTTACTGCGCTCCTCGGCGCGGGCTGAAGGGGCGTTCGAACCGACATTTGACCGCTTTGCGATGACTACCACGAGAACTCCGATGCGAGCATTCAGGATACGATTGCTGCCACATTGTTGCGAGTTTTGTGTGAGTACGCCGCGTGTCGAGGCTAACGCTGGAGAGCTGTTTGGATCAATTGAGAAGTTACTCAGATGAGCGTTTGGTAGTCGGATGCATTTATTGCGGCGGCACTGAAGAAACGAGGGAGCATGTGCCATCTCGGATATTTTTGGATATGCCTTTCCCTGAAAATCTTCCCGTCGTGGGAGCATGCTGGAAGTGCAACAACGGTTTTTCTTCCGACGAAGAATATCTTGCGTGTCTGATCGAGTCTGTTCTCGCTGGCTCAACTGATCCCGACCACATTCATCGGCAACGAATAGGAGCGCTCCTTCGACGTTCAGCTGGCTTGAGAGCAAGGCTGGAAGCGATGAAGTCGCTAGTGAACGGACGTCTTCAATTCGGTGTCGAGCAGAAAAGAGTTTCAGTAATTGTTACAAAGCTGGCGCGAGGGCACGCCGTCTTTGAACTTGGACAAAGTCCGAGAGGCGACCCGACTGCTATTTGGTGGCATCCAATCGAGTTAATGAACGAAGACGACCGAGCATCGTTCGAAGCAGTCGAGGCTGAACCTATTTTGGGAGAAATTGGCTCTAGAAGCTCTCAGCGACTGCTGGTAGCACAAATTTCGTTACGTTCCTCTACCGGTGAAGATTCAAAAATACATTTGTTAATGAACGACTGGATTGAAGTGCAAGCGGGGCGCTATCGGTATTACGCTTTCGAAAACGGGGAGCAAATTGCGGTAAAGATGGTGATTCGAGAATACTTGGCTTGCGAGGTTGCGTGGAACACTTAGCAGAGCATCCTGAATGCTCGCATCGGAGTTCTCGTGGTAGTCATCGCAAAGCGGTCAAATGTCGGTTCGAACGCCCCTTCAGCCCGCGCCGAGGAGCGCAGTAAC
>JAYTVM010000588.1:0-1005 GCA_043743995.1 Pirellula sp.
ATGGCATTTAAGTTTTCAAGCTGCTAGGAAAAATGAGTCTATGAAGTTGGTTCGATCACCATATATGGCCAATGCTTTTTCCTGATGAACACACTGAAACTCTTTCCACAGCTTGCCTGCATCAATGCATCGTAGGTACAGCATGTGCCGCGCTCCTTGCAAGCTCCATCGCATTCCACTGCGTTCCATCCGGTCTTTGATCACGTGACGGCATGCGCCCTCGATGAAACCGGTCGCTATTGGGTAGCCCTTTGCCAAATATTCGTCGTATTTCATCCTCGGTGCATTCCGTTCCAAGAAGCCGCAAATTTTTTCCATCGCCTTACTCGATTTGCCATCAAGCTTCAAATGTGTGGCTTGCCATCGAAAGCTCTGAATCACACTTTTGACTTTACCGTCGAGGATCGACCCAATATGTTCCTTGGCAAATGCCATGCGGTCCTTTGGTAAGATGATCGCAGCTGCATCCCATACGCGCTGGATCGCATGGAGCAAATCAAGGATATCCACTCGCCCGTTTTGACCTTGAGCGTCCTCGATATTGCTCCAGATCGATAGCTCGCCATCGTTCAAGTTGATCAGTTCCTGGCCCTCGGTTCGTCTGTCTAGAACATGCTCTGAAAGCCATCCTATCGCTGATACTTCCCCGCACAGGTCAATGTCGGTTCCTGATCCGTTTACCGACATGCAAGCTTGGTATCGGCTCTGCTTTGGACGAGGTCGCTGGATGGGAAGACTCTCAGTGGTGGGCACACGAAACAATGCATTGAGCACTTCCTCGGGTGTTCGCACATATCGATCGACGCTATAGCAACCGCAGATTGTTGCCATTTGTTTGCGGTCTGGTATTGGGCCTACACGGTTAGCAGGTGCGCCAACGGGCGGTTGCACCGAGGGAATCTTGTGACGCATCACGATACCTTTATTGTCTGTCGATTGGACCAACAACTCCCCCTCGTCCTCCACCTCCACGGGAGGCAAGTTATCTTGAAAATGCTCAGCATT